>JBNMKU010000005.1:0-52344 GCA_050874505.1 Roseburia sp.
AAATGCCAGATCATTTTTCATCCCCATATAGATCGCATTTTCTAATGTTACGATCTGTAACGCTTCTGCATCCTCATAATCACGCCCTGTCACTGCATTATACAAAGACAGCAGATTCTCTTTCTTTGAAAAGAGCATCCGAAAAACAGTGTCCTTATATCTGCGGTTTGCCACAAGCTGTTTGTCTGTTACTTTCGTTTCCATCATAATAAGTCCTCCTTTGTTACAGGAGTAACTTTTCTAACGCTATCTTTATCCAGTCCTCCTGCTTTTACTATTTGAGTTTCAAGCATAGATTTCTGAATTAAGATTCGATGTTAGATGAATGAGCTCATTCTAATGAATGGACACATTCTATAGATACGAAGTAGAATTATGCTTTGCGCACATTGTAACACTGCCCTTTTCACTTTGGCAATGTTATGCCAATTTTTTTGTGCAAATGGCACAAAAAAAGCCCCCATAAGGGGACTTCATTTTTTACCAGTCATTAATCCTGTTCTTTAAATATGATCTCATTGTCATAGGCAAGCCCGAGCTTGCTCTTTGCTGTATCCTCTACATACTGGTCTGATTTGGTATAGGCTTCGTACTCCTTTATCTCCTCGGCACGCCTGGTCTCATCCTCAAGCTGCTTTTCCAGGGTTACCTGTTTCTCCTGGTATGCCTGATCTTTCTGATAAATCTGGATAATCTGAACAGACATGACAATTCCGAATGCAATGACTATCATTCCGATACAGAATTTCCCTGCACGATTATTATTTTTTTTACGATGTCTTGGCGCTGCCATATCTATCCCTCTTTTCCTATCGTTTACATAACCCCATTTTAATCGCTCGCCCGGCTTTTTTCAATCGTTTTATCAAAAAACCTGCGACTTTTTTCCCAACCTTAAAAAGTGGTCCAAACATCACCTTAAAAATCCGTTTCAGGATAAGCCCGATGCTTCCGAACAAAAATACATTCAGCCGTATCACATAGCGGCTGCACATCATGTAATAGAGTGCCATTCCAACAATGATACCGCCAAAGGCAACGCCCCTGACCATACCATCATTTCCCCGATACAACAGCACGAATACCACACCGGTACAGATCATCCAGTAGAAAAAGTCCTCTATGGCGATCAGGACCGTCCCATGTGCAAACAGTCTCCGAAAGATCCTCAAAATATCATAAAGCAAAAACAGGATCACTCCTGACAGGATCGCGCAGCCCAGAAAGATCGCTTCCTGATGTATCGCTTCACTGATATTCACTATTTAAACAACCTTCCCAGAAAAGACTCCGCCTGTTTTCCTGCACTTTTTACTTCCGAGTAGGTCAGACTATCGATCCTGCCTTCGATATCGATCTCACCTTTTTCCAGACTTAAGCGGTTCACATGCAGATCCTGTCCTTTTATAAGAAGCATTCCCATATCGGTCTCTAAGAGTATTTCTGCCACATCAAATGACAATACATCCACGACACCGGAAAATGCACCACTGTCCCGATTGATCAAAAGTACTTTATGTGACTTTGCAGCCACTGTGTTTCTCTCATCCATCCTTGCCCCTCCTGATTTTATGTCTTTGCATTTGCTACACTTAAAATCTATGAGGGACAGGCTGTCTTTATGCTATATATTCAAACAAATCCTTTGCTTCTTCCTTTTTCGTTGTATCTGCAATATTGAGCACCTTTACTTTTACAGTCTTCGTTCCAAAGGCGATCTCAATGATGTCTCCCACCTTTACATTAACGGATGCTTTTGCCGGTTTTCCATTTACCATCACACGTCCGGCATCGCACGCTTCATTGGCAACCGTACGACGTTTGATCAGTCTGGATACCTTTAAAAATTTATCTAATCTCATTTTCTGCCCTTCTTCCTTGTACTGTTACATAAAATAAGGCGGATTTCATACAAATGAAATCCGCCCGCGTCAGCTTTCTAATTCAGCATTTACCATATCTTTTAATGCTTTACCTGCTTTAAATTTAGGAGCTTTAGAAGCTGGGATAACCATGTCAGCACCTGTCTGTGGGTTTCTTCCTGTTCTCTCTGCTCTCTCTGCTACTTCAAATGTACCAAATCCTACTAACTGGATCTTCTCACCTTTTTTTAATTCTTCTGCTACAACATCTGTGAATGCTTTTAATGCTGCCTCTGCGTCCTTTTTGCTTAACTCTGCTTTTTCAGCCATAGCTGCAACTAACTCTGCTTTGTTCATGTTAAAAATTCCTCCTCTGGACTTTCACAATAAATTTGAATTTGGTTCTCGTAAAACCTACTCCATTATTTATACTTGTTTTTTGCCTCTTTGTCAAGGAAAATCCCCTAAAATTGGGGATTTTCTATATTTCTACATCATCTTGTCAATCATTGCATGTACTGCTTTTGATAATTCTTCTGATTTCGTTTCCGCATCCTCCAAAGAGGTTCCTTTTACACCCAGATAGAATTTCACTTTTGGCTCTGTACCGGATGGTCTTACACATACCCATGCACCATCTGTCATCTCATAGTAAAGCACGTTAGAGGAAGGAAGTCCGGTTGGTTTTACTGCTCCGGTTGCTGTATCTGTGATCGTGTCTTTCTTGTAGTCACGGACTGCAGTTACCTGATAGCCGCCGATCTCAGCCGGCGCATTGTCTCTTAATGTATTCATGATCTCCTGGATCTTTGCAAGTCCCTCGATGCCTTTTAAGGTAATAGAAGTTACGTCATCTTTGTAGTAACCATATTTCTCATACATTGCGAGCATTGCATCCCAGAGTGTCATGTTCTTTGTCTTATAGTAAGCTGCTGCCTCACATAACGTCATAGATGCCACGATTGCATCCTTATCTCTTGCATAAGTACCGGTTAAGCAGCCGTAGCTTTCCTCCATACCAAACAGGTAAGTTCCTTTTCCGGTCTGCTCGAATTCTAAAATCTTCTGTCCGATAAATTTAAATCCGGTCAGCACTTCGATCAATGCGATCCCGTAATGCTCTGCGATCGCATCTGCCATATTGGTGGATACGATAGAACGGATAAATGCTCCGTCTTTTGGAAGGCTTCCGTTAATTGCCTTTCTCTGTCCGATCACATAGTCACCGATCAGGCATCCTGACATATTTCCGGTAAGGCTGTGATACTCGCCTGTCTTAGAATCTTTTACATAAACACCGAGACGGTCTGCATCCGGGTCTGTTGCAAGAATCAGATCTGCATCCACTTTTTTGCCCAATGCAAGACCAAGTTCAAATGCCTCTGCTGCTTCCGGGTTCGGATAGCTTACGGTTGGGAAATTGCCATCCGGCAGTTCCTGTTCCGGAACTACATATACATTTTTAAATCCTAATTCTTTTAATACACGGCGTACCGGGATATTTCCGGTTCCATGAAGTGGTGTGTAAACGATCTTCATGTCCGCTCCCACTGCATCAATGCAATCCTGATGCAGTACCAGTTTCTTTAACTCTGCAATATATGGGTCATCAATATCTGCACCGATCACCTGATAAAGTCCGGCTTCTTTTGCAGCCTCTAAGGTCATGGTCTTAACCGTAGCATAATCGGTCACTTTCTTTACCTCATCCATGATACCGGTATCATGTGGCGGGGTGATCTGTGCTCCATCCTCCCAGTATACTTTATAACCGTTGTACTCTGGCGGGTTATGGCTTGCGGTAATATTGATACCTGCGGTACATCCCAGTTTACGCACGGCATAGGAAAGCTCCGGTGTCGGTCTTAAACTTTCAAATACATACGCTTTGATGCCGTTGGCAGCCAGGCATAATGCAGCTTCATCTGCAAATTCCGGCGACATTCTTCTTGAATCATATGCAATGGCAACACCTTTTTTCTGTGCGCCTACGTTACGGATGTAATTTGCAAGTCCCTGTGTTGCCTTACGAACTGTATAGATGTTCATACGGTTGGTACCTGCTCCGATCACTCCACGAAGTCCGGCAGTACCAAATTCAAGGTCCATATAGAACCGTTCTTCTATCTCTTTTTCATCCCCTGCAATACTCTGAAGTTCCTTTCTGGTATCTTCATCAAAGTATGGATTGTTCAGCCATGATTCGTAGTTTTCTTTGTATCCCATAAATCTTATTCCTCCTATATCTTAGATCCTATATCCTCTACATGTTTATATTATCTTTGCTGCCCTATTTTTTCAAGTATTAATTGCTGCTGTCTCCAGAGAGCATTGAGAGCAGTTCTGAGAGCGTGGACAGATAGTCTGTGCTGCTGTCCGATGATGTTCCGCTGGTGGTTCCGCTCGTCGTTCCACTGGTGGTTCCGCTCGTCGTTCCACTGGTCGTTCCACTGGTGCTGCTATCCGTTGTTGTACCACTGGTTGACGTTCCTGTTGACGTGCTTCCTGCCGTACTGCCACCCGCATAGGAGCCGGCAAGCGAACCTGCCAAAGATCCCGGCTGTGTCGTATCCGTTGTCGTGCTGTTTGTTTCCGTGCTCTCACTGCTTGTTTCCGATGCCGTGGTATCGCTCGTGTCCGTTCCCTCACTGGAGAGTCCGATCGCGATCGTTGCTTCCTCAGAATTTACAAACAGCTTCTTGCTGACGGTATCATATTCCGGTGCCATGACCGTAAGTGTATGTACACCATACTGAAGCGGGATCGGATTGGTGTAATCTTTTACCTCTCCATCGATCTGTAAGACCGCGCCCTCGACATCGATCGCAAATAAGATATTGCCCATCTTCGGTCCTTCTCCCTTTAAGGTGTCCAGATCCAGTTTTACTTTTTCCCCGCTTTTGATCGTAATGTCTTTACTTCCACCGTATCCATTGTTTGCCACCGTCACCGTATAGGTTCCCTCCGGGATTTCCAGTGTCATATCCGGTGTGATCTCCGCAAAGATCTTTTCCCCGACCTGGATAAAGCTTCCGTCAAACAGATCCGTGTTTTTTAAGACCAGTTCTCCATGCCCGGTTGTTACTGCAACCGAGATCAGCTCTTTTCCAACTCCTACCAGGCGGATCGTATCATTCTCGGTAAGATCAGATAACGTCCTGACATCGCCATCCGCCTGGATGAACAGATCCTCATCATACGAATAACGTTCCTCCCCGATCTTAAAGATCCCTCTGCTCTCATCAATGGCATAACGTGTCACATCCGGGTATTCCCAGACTTGATCTGAAATCTGAACTTCAACTGCTTTCCCCTGATCGTCCTTTTCCCTGACACAGATGACTCTCCCCGGCTCAAAATAAGAGACCGTCGCCCGGTTTCCATATTTATCCAGAAATCTGGTTGCAAGCGTGTAATGGTAAACGTATTCTTTTCCGGACGCAAGCTGTTTTAAGATAAGCTGTTCACCCGGCATATCATTTTCCAGTATCATAAACTGGTCACTTCCAAGATCTGAGATCTGCTGTGCACCAGCCGAGGTATCGCTTTTTGCTGTTTCTTCGGTATTCTGCTGCTCTGTTTCGCTCTCCTGCTTCGGATAATAATATTTTGCAGTCGATACGCCTTTGTTTTCCCCTCCACATGCGCCGAGGAGTAAGACGAGACCTGCCATACAGAGCATGATCTTATGTTTTATCTTCAATCATTCCACCTGCTTTTCTCTTTGTTTCTTCCTGTTTCGTCTTCCTATTATACATGAATTTTAACAGGTGGTAAAGCAAAAGAGCATCTTTAAAAACTGCTCGCGCACGCCCTCCTGTGCAATGACTTTTTCCAGTTTTTCAATATTCCTGCCGGACAGCCACGCCTTGTGGGAATTATAATAGCGGTTCGCGATCTTCCAGAACTTTTCGGGGTAAGCCAGATAAAGATACAGATATTTCAATTCCTGTTCTGTCAGCGGACGTTCCCTGTGATATGCCTGTATCATATCCATCCCAAGCCCGGTATTCCAGTTATTCTTCTCCATCATCTTGCGCAAAAAATTGGCAAGGTCGCTCATCCTTACCCGATAGGAAAAGGAGTCAAAATGAACGATCGCGCCGTCCTGCTTTTTAAAAAGGACATTGTGCTGGTTATAGTCGCCATGACAGAACCCAACCATATATTCCTGAGGCTCTATTTTAGAAAGCAGGTCGGTCACTTCCTCCGCTTTTTGCATAAACTGTGCATACTGACCCATAAAAAGCATCTCAAATTCATTCTTCTTTTTCTTTGCATGTACATAATTTTTTACTTTTCGAAGTTCCCTGTTGTGTTTCTGATACAGTTCTAAGAGCATGCCCGGGTCTTCTTTTACAAATTCCGGGATCTCGCCCGGGTACCCTTCTGAGAGATTATGTAACCGCGCCAACAGGCGCACTGCCTCCATCATGTCATCCCTTCGCTTGGTATCACACTCCGCTCCTGTCAAAAGATCAGTAAGGATATACTTTGTCTCATCTTCGTCCACAGCAATGGGACTTTCCTCTTTCGTCTCCATGACTGCAGGCACATTCAGCCCCTGCTCCTTTAAAAATTTTGTCATCTGTGCCAAAAATCCTGCCCGCTCTTTTGAGCCTCTATATTCCCTCAGAAGCTTCGCGCCCTGACTGGTATCGCAAAGATAACTTTCCCGACCTTTTGAAATCGCATTTACAGTAAGGTCATATTGCTCTAATATCTGTTCCGGCCGATTATACATAAGGAACCCCTCCAATACGATGATTCCACGGTTTTCCACCGTGTCTATTCATCATATGAGAGGGGTTCTTAAATTATGAACCTGTTCGAGCAGTTTCTCTTTCGTGTTTAAATCCGGATCTTCCAGTACCAGCTCTAACAGTTTCTTTAACACGCTGCCAATTTCTTTTCCCGGCTGCATGCCTGCCTCGATCAGGTCACTTCCCGTTACTGCAAGCTGCTTTATGGTAAGGCATTGCTGTTTCTCCATCACTTCCTGATATAACATCTCATAATCATGAAGATATTTCAGCTTTTCTTCCCTGCGATACATGCTCTGTGCCAGCGTGTCCGCCCGTTTTACCGCAAACAATGCCGGATAACGTTCCATCCCGATCCTGCTTATCGCCCTGCGGATGGATCTTGGAGAAAGCTCAGGGTTGTCATCATGCCAGCGCACCAGTGCACTGACCCGGTCTGTCGTATCATTATCAAACTTCAGTCTGCGCAGGATCGTGCGCGCCATCTCGCTTCCCTTCTGCGGATGTCCGTAAAAATGATCGATCCCGTTCTCATCTGTCGTGTGGCAGACCGGTTTTGCCACATCATGTAAAAGCATCGTAAGACGCAGTACCTTGTCCGCCTCTACGCCCTGCAATGCCATCAGTGTATGTTCTCCAACCGAATAACAATGGTGCGGATTGTTCTGCGCCGTCTCCATCATGCGGTCAAATTCCGGTAAAAACACTGCGGTCAGTCCTGTCTCGTATGCCGTGCGGATCTCTTCGGGATGGTTTGACGTCAGCAGTTTGACTAATTCCATCTGGATGCGCTCTGCACTTACCTTTGCAATGTTTGGTGCAAGCTCTACAATGGCAGCCTTTGTCTCCGCTTCCAAACCAAACCCCAGTTGCGCTGAAAAACGCACCGCACGGAGCATGCGGAGTGCATCCTCAGAAAAACGTTCCGTTGCCCGTCCCACACAGCGGATGATCCCTCGTTTTAAATCTCCGACTCCGTCAAAGGCATCTACAAGCCCCTGCGTGTCATTGTATGCCATCGCATTGATCGTAAAATCTCTCCGTTTCAGATCTTCCAGCAGATCTGACGTAAAGGAGACTTCTTTGGGATGTCTGGCATCCTCATATTCCCCATCGATCCGGTATGTGGTCACCTCAAATCCTTCCTGTTCCAGCATTACTGTTACTGTACCGTGCAAAATGCCGGTATCGATCGTGTGCCCGAAAAGCTGTTTTACCTCCTGTGGCTTTGCAGAAGTCGTGATATCCCAGTCCATCGGTGTTCTGTTTAACATGACATCACGCACGCAGCCACCCACGGCATACGCTTCATATCCCGCCTGCATTAACGTATTGATAATAAAACTTACTTTTTCCGGCAATGCGATCTTCATATACGATAGGTTCCCTTCGTCGACGTTTTTATAGTATAAAGCAGATCATCCGCCTGTTTGATGAGCGTATTGATCTCTTCTTCATCTGCAATCTTTTCTTTCGCCACGATGCCGATCGAACAGGAGATCCGCTCTTCTTTACGGATTGTGATCTGCTCTCCCAAAGTCTGTGCGATCTCTGCTTCAAACCCTTCTGCCGCTTCTATTCCGGTATAGATCTGCTTTGCCCAGTCTTCAAGCTGTCCTTTATCGGCAGTATAAAATACGATGATAAACTCATCCCCGCCGTAACGGCAGACAAACCCCCGGTCTGCACAGATCTGTCCAAAGATCTCAGCCATCTTAACCAGGATCAGGTCTCCTACATCGTGTCCGAAAGTATCATTATAGTGCTTAAAATTGTCCAGGTCAATAAACATTAAGCCTAATTGAGGTTTTTTCTCACCCCGCTTAAACTCTCCCATCAGAGAATTTAACTTGCGGTAAAAGCCCTCCCGGTTATAAATGCCGGTCAGCTGATCCGTTACCGCAGATAAATACAGCTTTGTGTTCATCTCGTATATTTTATCATATGCCTCGATCCGATTCAAAGAATACTTTACTTCACGGAAGAGCATCTGGTACATGTTCAGATCATCCTCGTCTAACATATACCGGTTGACCGAAGAATGCCAGTTATCCTTCATCAGAACATAGGTGATCAGATAGCTTTCCATTTTTTCATTATTAAAAAAAGGGATCGCCACCATCGAGCACACTTCATCCTCTCCAAAAATGGATGTGACATCTTTATGTTTTGCATAATTACTGCTGATCTTGGAAATGACGAAACCGCCCATGTTCTGCCGGAACGCCGCTTCTAACTGTCCTGATATCTGCTCTGTCATTTCCTTTCCGGTATTGTTAAAGAGAACCTGCGGCTTTCTGTCCCGGTAACGCACATACATGGCACAGTCGACATTGAAATGGTTTAAAAAGGTCTTCATCACCGCTTCCATCATCTCTTTTGCACTGACCCCGGTCACATCGATCAGGTTCTGCCAGATTGAGATAAAATCCAGCTGGCTCTTTTTGCTCTGATATGCCAAAAGCACGCTCTCCTGTGTCAGCAGTTCATCCAGCTGTGCTCTTGTGATCAGCTGCTCTTTCTCCTCGGCCGGAGGCAGCTTCTGCAGCATATTTTCCATCGGGCTCTTAAACCTGCCATGCTGCTCTTCATAGTCTCGCAGTACCTGTTCCTCTTCCTTATAATGTGCCAGATCGCCCAAAGCCTTAAAACATTCCATCCGGCTTTTGTGGAACAGTGCCTGACTGAAGAACTGATTTCCTTCCGAACATTTCAGGTAACCTTCTGCCTGTTCAAAAAGCGCACATGCCCTCTCATCCTGTCCGTCAAAACGCGCCAGCAATGCCTTTGAAAACGTATATAAAAACATATCGTCATCCACCTTGGCGTAATCATGTACGGCTCCGATCTCTCCGCCAAGCTGTTCTTTTTCCAGCACATAATTTAAAAACTGTCTGCAATTACTCAGATAACGTTCACAGTGGAAACGCTTTCCCTGCAAAATAGCAGCCAGTGCGAGCAGTCCGTATAATTTCGACAGATTGCACACCCGCAGACTGTTTAAATGCAGTTTCTCGATCGCTTTCATACACCTTGTCAGATATTCTTCCGCCTCGCTGTATTCGCCACACATGATGCAGTTTAATGCCATGTTATATTCCACTTCTGCAATATCCTCAGATCTGCGCAGATGGTAAAACAGTTCGATCGCCTTATCGTAATATTTTTTTGCCCGTTCATTTTCTCCCATTGCGCAGAGATTGTATGCCACGCCGGAATAAATCCTTCCTGCCTCAATGCTCTCTTTATTCCGCAGTGATTCAAAGGTGCGGATAGAATATAATAAGGAGATCTCGTACATTCCGTTGGTGGATGCCAGCATGATATTTTTCTGATACGCCATATAGATCAGCTGCTCATTTCCGATCTTTTTTGCGATCCTGACACCCTTGCTGAAATACAAAAGCAGATCCTCCGACCGATATGCTTTTGCCACGATCTCCGGTTTGTTGTCATAGGCATAAATATAAATATGTGCCAGATGATTCCAGAAATTGTTCTGGATCAGTTTCTGGATCAGTTCCTGTTTTACCTTTACGTCCTGTGCACAGAAAAATATATTATACCATCCTGACATCTGGATCTGTGTTTCCATCAGTTCTGCCAAAAATATCCCGTGTTCACTGCCCATCTCGCCTGCCACTGCCAGTGCCCGCCTCGTGTATTCAAGTGCTTCCTGCAATTTTCCCTGATACATGTATGCTGTCGCCACCAGATAATCCTGCGTAAAATGGCACTCTTTTTCTTTCCCGGGCAGATGGATCTTCTCCAAATCCTCACTGATCTCAAGTGCCTTTGAAATGTCCTGTATCAGGATCGATACCTCGCCAAGCAGATGGAGCATCTTATATTTCATCTCATCTGCCACTTCTAAATTGTCAAATTTGATCCGCCGCTCAATCTTTTTTAACAGATACGATGCCTGTTCAAAATCAAGCAGTGACACCAGATTCGTGAGTTTTCTGTAATTCTCCTCATCTGCCACCGCACTGCTCTCTTCCATTCTTTCCGGCTCTTTTCTGACCGCTTCGGCATTTCCGATATGATAAACTCTGCTTCCATCATCTAATTTTTCATAGATGGCATCCCATTCCGGTATTAAAAATTCCGGCATGGAGCCTAAGTCACTGACACCGATAAAAAGTCCGATATTCGGATTTTCCTTTGAGATCAACCGTTTTGTCAGAGCCATCGTACTCCAGGTCGCATACTGGAAATGGTTCAAAAAGATCGCGATCGGGCAGACCTTTGACAGGCAAAGCAGCATATTCTCTAAAGCATGGATCATGCGCTCCTGCTCATATTCCACTTCATCTAACAGTACCGGTTCCTCTCTTTTACAGACCCCTGTCTCAAAATAACTTAAGATTACCGGCCGTTGCAGATAATAGACATCACACTCCGCAAGAAAATCCTCAAAACTGCCTGTCATATGTTTGCGGAACATTTCACAGATCACAGAAAGATATGGTTCATATCCCCCTGCGATCTCTCCGTTGACAAATTCATGTGTCGCAACATAAATATCTGTTCTTTTTCTGATCTCATCAAAAACAGGCAGCTCACTGATACGAAACTCCCCATTGTACCGTACCATAAAACTGTTGAATGGCGTATTTCCCAACCCATTTAAGAGCTGCTCCACTGCTCCGTTAAAATACTTCTCCATCATCTTTCCCCCCTGATTGCTCTGGTTGCAAACGCTACCGGAAACGTTATCATCTTATGTATAAGACAAGGCACCCTCAAAAGAGGGTACCCTGTCCTTTTCTCATCCCTCTGTCGTAATTCCGTAGATGATCAATATGCTTTTCCCCAATATACTAATTTATGTGCCGGTTTTCCACAGCAGACACAGGTCTCTGCGATCCTTTCCTGATCCTGGAACGGCATACAGCGTGATGTCACCGCAAGATCTTCTTTTATTTTATCTTCGCATGCCTGATCTCCACACCACATACCACGGATGAAGCCAGGTTTTTCATTTGCGATCTGTTTAAATTCTTCGTAATTATGTGCATCCCAGATGTGTGAATCGCGGTGTGCTTTTGCACGCTCAAACATATCTTTCTGGATCGTTTCCAATAACTGTGGGATCGCTGTCTCTAATTCATCCAGTGACAGCTCGATCTTTTCTCTGGTATCACGACGGACAACCACGCATTTTCCTGCTGCAATGTCTTTTGGTCCCAATTCGATACGAACCGGAATACCACGCATCTCCTGCTCTGAGAATTTCCATCCCGGACTCTTGTCCGAATCGTCTAATTTTGCACGGCATACTTTACCCATGTGCTCACAAATGTCTCTTGCTGTGTCAAGCACGCCCTCTTTCTGCTGCTGGATCGGGATCACCATAACCTGTACCGGAGCGATACGCGGAGGCAGTACCAGACCGGAATCATCACCGTGTACCATGATGATCGCACCGATCAGACGTGTAGTCATACCCCAGGAAGTCTGGTAAACATACTGTAATTTATTGTCTTTATCGGTATACTGGATGCCGAATGCTTTCGCAAATCCATCACCAAAGTTGTGGCTGGTTCCTGACTGCAATGCTTTTCCATCGTGCATCAGTGCTTCGATGGTGTAGGTAGCCTCCGCACCTGCAAATTTTTCTTTTTCTGTCTTCTGTCCACGGACAACCGGCATAGCCAGTACTTCCTCACAGAAATCTGCATACAGATTCAGCATCTGGATTGTTCTCTGCTCTGCCTCTTCTGCGGTTGCATGTGCAGTATGGCCTTCCTGCCATAAGAACTCTCTGGAGCGTAAAAATGGACGTGTCTCTTTCTCCCATCTTACAACAGAACACCACTGGTTATATACTTTTGGCAGGTCACGATAGGACTGCACGATATCTTTATAGAAATCGCAGAATAATGTCTCAGATGTCGGTCTGACACATAAGCGTTCCTGTAACGGATTTAATCCACCATAAGTAACCCATGCTACTTCCGGTGCAAATCCCTCTACATGGTCTTTTTCTTTCTCCAGCAGACTCTCCGGTATAAACATCGGCATGTAGACATTCTCTACTCCGGTCTCCTTGAAACGGCGGTCCAGCTCATTCTGGATATTTTCCCAGATCGCGTATCCTGCCGGACGGATGATCATACATCCCTTCACTGAAGAATAGGAAATTAACTCCGCTTTTTTTACAACATCTGTATACCATTGAGCAAAATCCTCTTCCATAGAGGTAATTGCTTCAACTAGCTTCTTGTCCTTTGCCATAATTATCTTGTTCTCCTTACTCTTACAAAAAAATTGCCTTATTGTTTATTCTATGATAAATAATAAGGCTTGTCAATTTCAAACTCCAGTTTCTTATGTGAATTTGGATGTGAAAAACCGATCTTATAAGAGCAGAGCAGGAGTGTGCTCCCGGAAGATGCCATGTGTTCTTTAAAATTATATTTTTTATCTCCGACAATCGGAAATCCTGCATGTGCAAGCTGTACCCGGATCTGGTGATGCCGCCCGGTTTCCAGCTTGATGGCAAGCACTGCCCTGCCATCTTTCTGCTCTAGCACTTCATAGGTTAAAGCAGCACGCTTTGCATCCGGTGTCCCCTTAGACACCACTTCCGATGTATTCGTCCTGCCATCCCGCAGAAGATAATCCTCTAACGTTCCCCTCTTTTGCTCTGGCACACCATCCGTCACAGCATAATAATATTTATCCGCCGCCTTTGTTGCGATCTGGCGGCTTAAATTTGCCGCGGCTTCTTTGGTCTTTGCAAAGACCATTACGCCCTCCACCGGCTGGTCAAGCCGGTGCACCACTCCGATATAAGGTGGCTCTCCCTTCCCGGCGCGGTAATTTTTCAACAGGCTCTCCATGTCCGCCTGTCCCAGACGTTTTGTCTGTGTTGCCACGCCCGCCGGCTTTTTGCAGACGATAATAGCGTTATCTTCATATAATATCTGTAATTCCATCGTTTCTCCTGACAGAGGGCTTATGTTTACAGCTTGAAGCGGTATCCTACGCCCCATATAGTCTCTATGTACTGTGGTTTATTCGTATTCATCTCGATCTTTTCACGGATCTTTTTAATATGGACTGTTACGGTTGCAATATCTCCGATGGATTCCATATCCCAGATTTTGCGGAAAAGTTCTTCTTTGGTAAAGACATGGTTCGGGTTTTCTGCCAGGAAGGTCAAAAGATCAAATTCCTTGGTGGTAAACTGTTTTTCCTCGCCGTTGATCCAGACACGTCTTGCGGTCTTGTCGATCTTGATGCCACGGATCTCGATCACATCATTTTCGACCTGATTGCTTCCGATCAGACGCTCATAGCGTGCCAGATGTGCTTTTACTCTTGCTACCAGTTCGCTCGGAGAAAATGGTTTTGTGATGTAGTCATCTGCGCCAAGTCCCAGTCCACGGATCTTATCAATATCATCTTTTTTGGCAGATACCATAAGGATCGGCGTATTTTTTTCTTCTCTGATCTGTTTGCAGATCTCAAATCCGTCGATCCCCGGCAGCATCAGATCTAAAATATACATATCAAAATCCTCAGAAAGTGCACGTTTGAGTCCTACTGTGCCATCACTCTCTGTCTCTACCTCAAAACCGCTGAGTTCCAGATAATCCTTTTCCAGTTCTGCGATTGCGATCTCATCCTCAATTATCAATACTTTGCTCATTGTATACCTCCTGATATTTTCGTATTACAAAATACATGACGGTTCCGATGCTTTCCTTGCTGGTCGCCCAGATCTTTCCACCATGATCTTCAATGATCTTCTTCACGATCGACAAGCCAATGCCGCTGCCTCCGGTTGCAGAATTTCTGGAAGCATCCGCCCGGTAAAACCGGTCAAAAATATACGGCAGATCCCTTGCGGAAATTCCCCTTCCGTTATCCTCGATCTCAACCTGGATAAAGTCGCCGACATCCTTGATGCGGATATTGATATAGCCCTTCTGTTTGTCCAGATACTTAATAGAGTTGCCAATGATGTTGTTGATCACACGGCGCAGCTGCTCCGGATCTGCAATGATCTGAACATCCTCATCTACATAATTGAAGTAGCCAAGTCCGATATTTTTTGCTTCCAGATCCAGCCCGATTTCCTCCACACAGTCCATAAAATAATCCGACACATTGATCTTGGCAAAATTATACGGGATACGGTTGGTATCGATCTTGGAATATAAGGTCAGTTCGTTGATCAGCGTATCCATCTCATTTGCCTTATTGTAAATGGTACGGATATATTTATCCCGTTTTTCCGGAGTATCTGCAACCCCGTCCATCAGACCCTCTGCATAGCCCTTGACCGCTGTGATCGGAGTCTTTAGGTCATGCGCAATGTTGCTGATCAGCATCTTGTTTTCTTTTTCACCGACGATCTTGTCTTCGATATTGTTCTTTAAGTGCTGT
The DNA here is from genome assembly GCA_050874505.1 of Roseburia sp. Lineage (GTDB taxonomy): Bacteria > Bacillota > Clostridia > Lachnospirales > Lachnospiraceae > Roseburia. Next base: position 15,026 of record JBNMKU010000005.1, read on the forward strand.
CGCATCTCTTCGAAGCTCCGGCATAATTCACCGATCTCGTCATCATTTTCTGCCTCGATCGTGAAATCAAGATTTCCGTCTTTGATATTTTGTACCGCCGTCTGCAGTTTTTTGATCGGGTTGATCATGCTTGTATAGATCCACACGGTAAGGATACATGCGGTAAGCACCAGGATCAAAAAGATAGATACGATCCCATCGACCGCCAGACTCTTTAACTCCGGCACACTGTCCTCTAACACGGTAATGATAAACGCACTTCCCTCTCCGCCATCGGGATAGACAAAGTCAACCTGCTTGATCAGCGCCTGCTCATCTCCGTCGATGTAAGTCCCGGAATAGGTGTTGTTGGTATTTTCCCCATATGCCGGGAGCTGCGTCAGAAGCGAATTTCCGGCATCCGTGCCAATGTAAACCAGGGCATTGTCCCGGCGCACAACCAGATAAGAACATTTCTGCCTCAATTCTTCATTGACCTCGTCCAGATAGGTATCATCTTCGAATTTCTCCGGATGCTTTTCAGCATCGCTTTTTAGTTTTTCATAGGAATCCTTGGTAAAACGATGCAATAACTGTGTGGAATTTGAAAGATAATTGTAATCACTTCCTGCGATCCCATAAGTCTGCTCGATCGCTTTGATCTGTATCTTCTGAAATCCAAACAATACCAGTACCGCTAATAGGATAGGTACAAATAAAATAATACAAAATGAAATAATGATCTTATTCTTAAACTTCATCCTGTCTTCCTCTGGTAAATTTAATCCTAAAAAATAGAGCTGCCGTATCCGGTGTTTCCACCTGCAATACAACAACTCTATTATACCATGAAAAGTTCTGAATCCTATTCATTTTATGTAAAATAATCTAAACTTTTCATAAAACAGTTTCTTATAAATATTTTTTCAGAACGTCTGCTTTGTCGACTGCTTCCCACGGAAGATTTAAGTCTGTGCGTCCAAAATGTCCGTATGCTGCGGTCTGTTTGTAGATCGGACGTCTTAAATCCAGCATTTTGATGATACCGGCTGGACGTAAGTCGAAGTTCTCACGAATGATCTCTACTAATTTTTCATCGGAAAGTTTACCGGTTCCAAAGGTATCTACCATAACGGAAGTAGGCTGTGCCACACCGATCGCATAAGAAAGCTGGATCTCACATTTCTCTGCAAGTCCTGCTGCTACGATATTTTTCGCAACATAACGTGCTGCATAAGCTGCAGAACGATCTACCTTTGTGCAGTCTTTTCCTGAGAATGCACCGCCGCCGTGACGTGCATATCCGCCATAGGTGTCTACGATGATCTTACGTCCGGTCAGACCTGCATCTCCGTGTGGTCCACCGATCACGAAACGTCCGGTCGGGTTGATGTAGATCTTGGTATCTGCATCTACCATATCCTTTGGAAGGATCGGATCAAAGACATATTTCTTAATGTCTTCATGGATCTGCTCCTGTGTCACATCATCATCATGCTGGGTAGATAATACAACTGCCTCTAAACGGACTGGTTTGTTGTTCTCATCATACTCTACGGAAACCTGCGTTTTTCCGTCTGGTCTTAAATAACTTAAAGTACCATCTTTTCTCACTTTGGTAAGCTGTAATGCCAGCTTGTGTGCTAAAGAGATCGGATACGGCATAAGTTCCGGTGTCTCGTTGGTTGCATAACCAAACATCATACCCTGGTCACCAGCTCCGGTATCAAGGTCATCTTTTAATACACCCTCTTTTGCCTCTAATGCTTTATCAACACCCATTGCAATATCCGGTGACTGTTTGTCCAGTGCCACCATAACCGCACAGGTATTGCCATCGAATCCTGTTTTTGCATCGTTGTAGCCGATCTCATTTACAGTTTTACGAACGATTGCAGGTACATCAAGCTGTGCTTTGGTTGTGATCTCTCCGGTTACTAATACGAAACCGGTACAGCTTGCCGCCTCACATGCAACACGGCTCATTGGATCCTCTGCCATGCAGGCATCTAAGATTGCATCGGAAATGGCATCGCAGACTTTGTCAGGATGTCCTTCGGTTACAGACTCTGATGTAAATAATCTTTTTTCCATCTTTTATACTCCTTTTGCATTGGTAAATTGGCTACTCCCCTTATCGCGATGCTCGTCAAATCTTCATGCAAGCACCCGCTATTCGCATAAAAAAACCACTTGCGAAAAACAAGTGGATATGAACAAAAACATCAAATCCTCTTATTGTTCGAACTCACAGTCCATCTCAATGATTTCCTGTCCCTTCTTGCTCGCTCAGGCTGGCACCTTCCCTGTAGGGGTTGCCGTGACTTCACAGATCCTTTGTATCTCCATCACTCTGAATAAGAAAATTTAGCCAACTTATGAAATTGAAAAATACTACGCGTATTAAGATACACCGATTTCCATAGGCTGTCAAGGTTTTTTTATTGACTTTCCATTGCTAAGAATCTATACTAGTTTTATAAATGCTTTTTGGCAGATAGGGGTTTTTTAATGAGAAAAGTAAATCTGAATAATTTAGAGCCAGGCATGGTTACTGCCGATGCCGTCATAACCAAAAGTGGACAGACTATTTTGGAGAAGGGAGCTACCCTTACCAAATCTTCTATTTTACGTTTATCCTTTTATAATATCAGGGAAGTCTGTATCGAATGCGAGGATACGGATGAGCCGGAGATAATTGCAGCCGAAGAACAACCGGTTAAGCAGAAGCCTTCCTATACACCTGCTTATTCACAGAAGGTAAAGGCTTCCCAGCAGTTTCAGACCTTTCAGTTTGACCATTCTTTTGTGCTCAATTCGATCAAAACCAGCTTCGAGAATTATGTATTCCAGAAGAAGCCACTTAATACAGACGACCTTTTAAAACAGGTTACCATGTTGTTTGATTCGTGCAAAACTTCACTGGATCTGTTTGATATGCTCAACAACATGCGTTCTTATGATGACAGCACTTATGCCCATTCTCTGAATGTTGCACTGATCTGCCGCCGGTTTGGCAAATGGCTCAAAGTAAGTCCTGATGTTTTAGACACCATTACACTTTGTGGTCTGCTTCATGACATCGGCAAATTATTAATTCCAAATGATATTTTAAATAAGCCCGGACAGTATACCGACGAAGAATTTGAGCTGGTCAAAAAGCACCCTCGTTACGGTTATGATCTGTTAAAGAATCTTCCGATCGATCCGCATATCAAGATTGCTGCTCTTTTACACCACGAGCGATGCGATGGTTCCGGTTATCCAATGGGACTTTCCAAAGATATTGACAATTATGCTCTGATCGTTGCCGTTGCAGATGTCTATGATGCCATGACCGCAGCCCGCCCGCATCGTCCACCGCTCTGTCCGTTCCAGGTGATCAGCCTGTTTGAAAAAGATGGTCTGCAAAAATACAATCCAAAATATGTTTTAACTTTCTTAAAACATATCGCTCAGACCTACCAGAGCAACCGTATCATCTTAAATGATGGCAGAACAGCAACTATTGTTATGTTAAATCAGAACCATCTGTCCAAACCGATTGTCCAGTTTGACGATGGTGAGTGTCTGGATTTATCCACACAAAGCGAATTACATATTCAATCTATTTTATAACGTAAAAAGGAGATGCCAAACGGCATCTCCTTTTTACGTACCTATCACCTTATCTCTATGATACTTTCAGCGTAAACTTCTGAATGTCTTTTTCTGTACTTACTTTCTCGATCAGTGCACCAAGCGACGCCAGTTTCTTTTCAAATTCCTCATAGCCACGCTCAATATAGTAAATATCATCTACCACGGTAATGCCCTCTCCGGAAAGTCCTGCAATGACCAGCGCTGCTCCTGCACGCAGATCCGGTGCATTGACTCTTGCCCCGGTGTAGTTATTGACTCCACTGATAATGGCAATATTGCTCTCCACTTTAATATTGGCTCCCATGCGTGCCAGCTCTCCGACATATTTGAAACGGTTTTCAAATATGCTCTCCGTCACGGTACTGGTTCCCTCAGAGATACCAAGGACAACCGCCATCTGTGGCTGCATATCAGTCGGGAAACCAGGATATGGTAACGTGGTTACCTGTGTATGGTGCATTGGTTTCGAAGAAACCACTCTTACTGCATCATCAAACTCTTCTACCTCACACCCGATCTCAAGCAGCTTGGCACTGATCGCCTCCAAGTGCTTCGGGATAACATTTTTCACGGTCACATCACCTCTGGTAGCCGCTGCCGCCAGCATAAAAGTTCCCGCCTCGATCTGATCGGGAATGATAGAATACTCTGTCTTATGCAGTTTTTCCACTCCGACAATACGGATGACATCGGTTCCTGCACCGCGGATATTGGCTCCCATGCTGTTTAAGAAGTTTGCTGCATCTACAACATGTGGCTCTTTTGCTGCATTTTCAATGATGGTTTTGCCCTCTGCAAGAGCTGCCGCCATCATGATGTTGATCGTTGCCCCAACGGAAACCTTATCCAGATATATATGAGTTCCTTTTAAACGCTCTGCGGAGGCAATCACCATTCCATGACTGATGTCAACAGTTGCACCCAATGCACGGAATCCCTTTAAGTGCAGGTCAAACGGACGGCTTCCGATATCACATCCACCCGGAAGTGCGACTTCCGCATGTTTATATTTTCCAAGTAATGCGCCAAGCAGATAATAAGACGCACGGATCTTGCGGATATATTCGTTATCCACAACAAAATTACGGATAAAAGATCCGTTCATCTTTACGGTATGGGCATCCAACCGGTCTACTTTTGCGCCAATGCTCTCGATCGCATTTAATAATACATTGATGTCCCTGACATTCGGGAGATTTTCTATTGTAACGGTCTCATCCGTCATGACTGCTGCAGAAATAATTGCAAGTGCTGCATTTTTTGCACCACCGATCTCCACTTCACCCACTAAAGGATTTCCACCTTTAATCACATACTGATCCATATCACACCTCTATGAACACTTTCATACAAACACATCATTATAGTGACTATTATGTGCATCTGTCAAGCAATTATATCACAATTTGCTTTTCTTTGTAAATAAACAGTTGCCTTCCATTAATTGCTAATATATTTTAATGGGTTTACAGCCGCACCATTGATATAGATTTCAAAATGCACATGCGGCCCGGTAGAACGCCCTGTACTTCCGCTAAGAGCGATCGGTTCGCCCTGCTCCACCTTCTGTCCAACCTTTACCAACAGTTTACTGTTATGTGCATATCTGGTCATTCTGCCATCCGGATGACTGATGACCACATTATTGCCGTATCCTCCATTATAAGATGCCTGTATTACGGTTCCTCCGCAGGATGCGTACACAGTTGTTCCAACCGGGCATCCCCAGTCCACTCCTTTGTGCATTCTTCCCCAGCGCCGTCCGAAGCCTGACGTAAAATGTCCTCCTGCGATCGGTTTGATATACGTCGGTGGTATTACCGTTCCCTGCTCAATGACTGCGGCAGTCGATGGCACCATCACGCGTTCTGCCAGCAGTTCTCTGTTGGTTTCCACTCCGTTTTCATACACAACCACATCATTTCTTTCCCGATGTCCGGTCGTTCCCTCCTGTCGTACTACTTCCTGATTCGTATACCAGGAATTGTTTTCGATAATGACCGGTTCCTCTTCGTAATCCTCTTCGTAGACTTCGCCTTTTGTCACTCGTACCTTAAGATCCGGCTCCGGCACTGCAATGATAAGCTCCTGTCCGTCGCGGATGATCGCATCCGCACTCTCCATACCATTTAATGCCATAATGGATGCCACTGTCGTATTGTTATCCAAAGCTATGACGGAAAGACAGTCTCCACTCTCTACTACATATATTTTATTCGATTCTTTCTCTTTTGTTACTTCCTCTACCGCTTTTGCGATGTCTGAGAGGTTACCCTGTGCCACATAATTTTCATATACCTCAACCTGCTCCACGAATTTCATGTCAAGGACTCCGGTCTGATAAGTCTGTGTCACATCAAAATCGCTCCCCGCCGTCTCCTCTGCAAGTATCTGCTCGGAAACAGACATACTTCCTGCGCTTAAAAAGCTCTCTGCCTCGTCTGTTCCACCTGTGGCGCTCTCCTCCGCCGCCGTCGCAGACAACTGTGCCCGCAGCAATCCGCTCATATGGGTGTTTTCCGTGCGTACCGTTGTCTGATACGCCTCTGCACCCTCCGTGTGATCCTTTACCTGATTCAAAAATGACTCCACATCTTCCAGCGTTTTGAAATTGCCACGATAGTCTCCTATTGCAACCGTATAGACCTGTTCTTTATCGGAAATGATCTTTTCCCGCAAGACGCTCTTTAATGTTTCCTGAAATGCTTCTTCTCCCTGCAGTCGGACAAATGGTTTTTTTTCAGTATCTGCACTCCAGGCATAATCCATACATAATTTTTCATCATTTTCTGCAGCAAGTGCTCTCCTTGCCTCACAGAACGCTGCCGAGACATCCAGATCCTGCGGCACATATCCCACCACAGTTCCGTCCACGCTGACACTCTGATATGCCTGTCCAAAACTGTATTCTCTTGAAACGCAAAACAGCACCAAAAGCAGCAGAAACACTCCTGCTGCTATGGCACTTCCTTTTATTTTTCCGGAAAACATTCTCTTTTGCATTAAAACCGATCCTTTAATTTTAATATTTTATCAATCGTCTGCTCTATGCTGCACCGTTCCTCATCTACAGTAAGATCTGCATATTTCTCATACAGGGGAACACGTTCCGCGTACAGATCCTTTAAAGTCTGTCCGTCTTTTAGCACGACACCTCTGCCCTTGATATCTCTGAGTCTCCTCTGCAGTTCCTCATAAGGGAGCTTTAAGTACAGGACCGTACCGATCTCCTTTAAGTGTGCCATTGCTTCTGCTCCATAAACAACACTTCCACCGGTCGCGATAATGGCATGCTCCGCCTCTATGCTGCTGTTGACGCGGTTCTCAACTTCTATAAACCCCTCTGCACCAACTTCTGCGATGATCTCACGCAGCAACTTTTTTTCTTTTTCCTGTATCACCAGATCTGCATCAATAAAATCATATCCAAGCATCTTCGCCAGTACCACACCGATGGTACTCTTTCCGACGCCCGGCATACCGATCAGAACAATATTACTCTTTTTCATTGTAAAACGTACCTTTCTGTAAAAAACAAGGCACCCAAATCGCTCAGGTACCTTGTCATTTTTACTGTAATTCAGTCGTAGCTTCTGTGTTTTCCACGGTCTCTGTACTGTCTTTTACCAACGTAAATAAGTTATCAAAGGTAACGGTATCCCAGACTTTGGATTTCAGTTTCCAGGTATCTTTTTCCTCAAATCCTGCTAACACATCATCATACAGGGTATCCTGACGATCTTTGATAATGCTCTGTCTGGTTTCTTCGGTTGCATCCTCATCAAACTCCTTGTCCAGACGAACGACATAATAGCTATTGTCTGTATCGATCGCGCCTGAAATGCCACCTTCTTTTAACATCTGCAACTGATTTAACACTTCTTCTTTTATGCTGCTGTTTTCTCCATCTGCACGGAAGGTTCCTGTGCTGACGGTATATCCGTAACTGTCGGCTGCTGCCTCAAGTCCATCCTCGGCTGCTTTTGCGGCAAACTCTTCTGCCTCGGCTTTCGCCTGTGCTTCCTGTTCCTCTGTGCTCTCTGCCACTTCGGTTCCATCCACAGACTCGGTACTGCTGCTTTCAGAATCAGTCTTTGAAATGGTAACATAGCTATAAGAGCTGGTCTTTGCATCGTCATCGCTGACCTCGGTATCCGCATCTGCAATGATCGCCTCACGCATCTTGGTCTGGATGGTTGTCAGTGTCAGGTATTCTTCCACGATATCCTCGGTTGCACCCAGTGCGTTTAAGGCATCCTTGTCGTTGTCTGCAAGAAATGCCTGTGCAGTCTCTGTAATGGCTGCCTTTTCCTCATCACTTAAGCTGACATTATAGTCGTCCATATGAAGCTGTAATGTATACATATCCTGCACGGTCTTGATCGCATCCTCTTTAAAGCTCTCTGCCATCGTCTTGCCGGAACCATACATATCGGTTGACCATACATTTTCTCCGAATAGCTGACGGTAGAAGTCATCTGCATTTGCCTGAAGCAGTCTTGCAGTAAAATTGGCTATGCCAAGTGAGATCGGTTCATCGTTTAATGTTGCTACTGTTTTATTTTTATCTACACCGCCACATCCTGCAAGAAGTGATACAGCCGTTACCATGCTAAGTAGAAATGCGGTTATTCTTTTTGTTCTCATAGGTTCCTCCTGATTTTCCCTTTCCGGGACATTACCTGTTTCATTATAGTGCTTTTTCCTATAGGTCGCAAGATTTTTTTCATTTCGTATCTGTGTTTCCCGGAAGCAGGATCTCTGCTGCTTCGGAAAGGAAAGCTTCCAAAATGTCTTTGGTGTCTGCCTTTTTCTCTCTGGTATTCTTATTTAATTCCCAGATAAAATATGGTGCTTTTGCATCTGCCACAAACCGCAGGCTGTCCTTGTGTGCTGCGACAAACTCCGGTATCCTTACAACATCGATCTTTGCCTTTTCATAGAGTGTAAATTTCAGATGATCGCCCTTCTGCGCCACTTCTGTGAAATACACATGATGTGCCATTGACTTGATCCTGGCGATAAACAGCAGGTTTTCCACCGATTTCGGCAGATCCCCGAAGCGGTCTAACAGTTCCTCCAACATCTCTTCCGTCTCTTCCTCTGTCTCTATCCCCGCGATCCGCTTATAAATATCCAGCTTCTGGAATTCATTCGGAATATATCCCATCGGGATGTACGCATCGATATCAATGTCGATCGATGTATCGAAACTTTCTTCCACCGCAATGCCTTTTGCCTCTTTTACCGCTTCATTTAACATCTTGCAGTACAGATCATATCCGACTGCCTCCATATGTCCATGCTGCTCGGCTCCAAGCAGGTTTCCGGCTCCACGGATCTCAAGATCGCGCATCGCAATTTTAAATCCACTGCCCAGTTCCGTGTACTCCTTGATCGCAGCAAGCCGTTTCTCCGCGATCTCTTTTAGCATTTTATCCCTTTTATACATCAGAAACGCATACGATGTCCGGTTCGAACGTCCCACACGCCCTCTGAGCTGATAGAGCTGGGAGAGTCCCATATTATCCGCATCATGGATGATCATGGTATTGACATTGGAAATATCCAGTCCGGTCTCAATGATCGTGGTGGACACCAGTACATCGATCTCCCCATTGATGAAACGGTACATGATGTTTTCCAGTTCTGTTTCTTTCATCTGTCCGTGCGCATAAGCAACATTTGCCTCCGGCACAAGTTCTGCGATCTTCGCTGCCACATCCCCGATCTCTTTGACCCGGTTATACACATAGTACGCCTGTCCGCCACGGGAAAGTTCTCTGGCGATCGCCTCACGTACGAGTTCCTCATTAAATTCCATCACATAGGTCTGGATCGGGATACGATCCATCGGCGGCTCCTCGAGTACGCTCATATCACGGATCCCGATCAGGCTCATATGCAGTGTTCTGGGAATTGGTGTTGCCGTCAAGGTCAGCACGTCGATGTTGTTTTTCATCTGCTTGATCTTTTCCTTATGTGCCACGCCAAACCGCTGCTCCTCATCAATGATAAGCAGTCCAAGATCCTTATACACCACATCTTTGGACAGCAGACGATGTGTTCCAATGATGATGTCGACCGATCCCTTTTTGAGCCCCTCGATCGTTTTTTTCTGCTCCGCCGGGCTGCGGAACCGGCATAACAGATCCACATTTACCGGAAAATCCTTCATGCGCTGTGCAAAATTATTGTAATGCTGCTGTGCCAGGATCGTTGTCGGCACTAAGAATGCGACCTGCTTTCCGTCCTGAACTGCCTTAAACGCTGCACGGATGGCGATCTCGGTCTTTCCATATCCGACATCCCCGCAGATCAAACGGTCCATGATCTTGGTGCTCTCCATGTCCTGTTTGGTCGCTTCGATCGCCAGTTCCTGATCCTCGGTCTCCTCAAACGGGAACATCTCTTCAAATTCCCGCTGCCAGACCGTATCCGGTCCATACACGAATCCCTCTTTGCTCTGGCGCGCTGCATAGAGCTGGACAAGATCCTGCGCGATCTCTTTGACCGCTCCACGCACCTTGGTCTTGGTCTTATTCCATTCCTGTCCACCCAGTTTATTTAATCTCGGTTTCTTGGCATCCGCACCGGCATATTTCTGGATCAGTTCCAGCTGCGTTGCCAGAATGTAGAGGTTTCCTCCACCGGCATATTCGATCTTGATATAATCTTTTACGGTCTTATCGACCTCGATCTTTTCAATTCCACGGTAGATCCCAAGTCCATGATTTTCATGCACAACATAATCGCCGATGTTTAAATCGGTAAAACTTGCGATCTTCTCCCCCTCATAGATCCTGCGGTGCTTCTTTTTCTTCTTTTCTCCACCAAAGATATCACTCTCTGATATGACAACAAATTTTAACAGCGGATATTCATAGCCACGTTTTATCTTGCCATATCCGGTCATCACTTCGCCCGGCTTGACCTCATGGTCAAAGTCTTCGGAATAGAACGCATTTAACCCCTCTTCCATCAGATCCTCTGCCAGACGTTTTGCCCTGGTCCTCGAGCTTGACAGTAAGATCGTGCTGTAGCCGTTCTTTTTATAACGGGTCAGATCCTTTACCAGCAATTCAAAACTATTGTTGTATGGGTTGACCGTCTTGGTATCAATATGAAACCTCTCTTTGATATCCAGATATTTATTTTTCAGATCCAGTGCCACCAGAGAAATACAGCAGTAACTCTCGAGTTTTCCTACTATTTCGCGGTAGGAAAAGATCTCCCGCATCTGTCCCGGCAGGATATAGCCCTTTTCCAGACGCTGTTTCATGCTCTCGGAAAACTCCGTCTCCGTCGCAATGCCGCGCTCCATGGAACGCGCTGCCTCATCTAAAAAAACGATCACATCATCCTTTTTAAAATAATCAAGCAGACAAACGCGCTCCTTGCAAAAATAGGAAAGAAATGCGTCTAAGCCCGCACTGATCTGCAATTCTCCTGCCTCTTCCGCCACCTGCTCAATGGCTGATTTTAAACGGTACGCTTCCTCTGTCTTTCTCTGGCTGCGAAACTGTGCGGACACCGCTTCCGCCTCTTTGCGCATCTTTTCAATCCCCGCTCTGCGCTCGTCCTCCGTCAGCACGACCTCGCAGGCTGGATATAGCAGCACTTCTTCCAGATTTTCGATCGAGCGTTGGCTCTCTGCATCAAAGGAACGGATCGAGTCTACCTCATCTCCCCACAGTTCAATACGGATCGGATTTTCTTCCGTCAGCGGAAAGACATCGATAATACCGCCGCGGACAGAAAACTCGCCCATCGTCTGTGCCTGATAATTCTTCTCATACCCCATCTCTACCAGATGTCTGGTCAGCTCTTCCAGATTCACCTCATCCCCGAGTGCGATCTTTCGCAAAGACTGGAGGAACTGTCCCGGCAGAGGCATCGGATTCATCAGACCATCAAATGTGGTAATGATCGTACATGGTTCTTCTTCCGTGATCATCTTTAAGGCGTTGATCCGCTCTCCGGTCAGCACATTTCCGCGGATATCGGACTGATAAAAAAGGATATCTTTTGCCGGATAATAGGCTGTCCGTTTGGAGAAGAACTGATACTCTTCCTGTAATTCCTTTGCTTTTTGCTCACTAAAAGTAACAATGATGCGATTTTTCGCACCATTGTCTACACTGTAAATCATATGTGGTTTTGCAGAATCAATACAGCCGGAAATCTGCAGCATCGTTCCTTTTCCTGCGTGCTTCTTTCCGATGGCTGCCTCTACATCTTCAAACTCTTTCAGTCCCTGCAGAGGTTTTGTGAATGTTTTCATCATCGCTTTATTTATTCTTTCTTCTTGCTATTAAACTGATTCATCGCTGCATCTGTTTCGCCGGAGATCATAAGCTCTGTCGCTGCTACCGCATGACCGATTGCCTCTTCCAGTTCTGCCCTGTCTGCCGCGTCAAAATGCCCCAGCACATAATCTGCCAGATCCCAGCCCTTTGGTTTTTCCCCTACGCCTACCTTGATGCGTAAAAAGTTCTGGGTGCCTGTCATGGCAATGATATTTTTTATGCCATTATGTCCTCCGGCACTTCCCTTTTTGCGGATGCGGAGATTGCCCGGTGCCAGACTGATGTCATCGTAAATGACGATCATCTCTTCTTCCGGATCCATCTTGTAGTAATTAAGTAGTTCTGCGATACTCTCTCCGCTTAAGTTCATATAAGTCTGTGGCTTTGCCAGTACGACCTTCGTTCCACCAATGACTCCTTTGCCACAAAGTGCCTTATGTTTCTTTTCTGTGATACTGATATTATATTTCTCCGCGATCGCATCCATGACATCAAATCCAACATTGTGTCTGGTGTGCTCATACTGTTTTCCCGGATTTCCAAGTCCGACTATTAAAAACATGCCGTTCTCCTGTTCTTTTAGTGTTTTGCTGCCGCATTTCTTCTGCGGATGACAACTGCTGCCGCGCGAAGCTGCTCCTGATCATTTACGCCTGTGATATCCTCCGGATCATCTAAAGTATAGGCATCTACCCGCAGTCCTTTTTCTTTTATAATTGTGAGCGTATCCGGCAGATAATATTCTCCCTGCGCATTGTTCGGCTGTAATTTGCCCAGTGCCTCTTTCAGTTCTTTTGTGTCGAAAATATACATACCGGAGTTGATCTCATGGGACTTTAACTCCTGCTCGTTCGCGTCCTTGTGCTCTACACTCTTTACAAAATTGCCGTCTGCATCACGGATGATACGCCCATATCCGGTCGGATCATCGATCATTGCTGATAATACGGTTACGGTGTTCTTATTCTGGATATGATATTTTTTCAGACGGGAAAGGGTCTCTGCCGTAATCAGTGGTGTATCTCCGAAGAGGATCATCGTCTGTCCGTCATCTCCAAGAAAGTCTTTCGCACATAATACCGCATGTCCGGTTCCAAGCTGCTGCTCCTGCAACACGAACTTCACGTCTTTGTGCTCAATCTTTTCATGAACCACTTCATATTTATAGCCAAGCACCAGGCAGATATCGGTTGCACCTGCGCCCTGTGCCGCCTCGATCGCATAGTCTACCAGACATTTTCCTTCTATCGTATGTACGACTTTTGGCAGGTCTGATTTCATTCTGGTTCCTTTTCCTGCCGCAAGAATCACTGCTTTTAACTGTTCCATAATTGCCTCTCATTCTTCCGCATCTGCGGGTTCTTCGTTTGCCGGTTCTCCGGCAGTCTACCTTTTATTTTACAAGAGTTTTCGGAATTTACAAGTGGTTTCTGCCATAAAAAGCGGCTGTATCAGTACAGCACATACTGATACAGCCGCTTTGCCTTTTATCTAATCTACTATCCCCAAAGTGTTTGTAAAAATCCGACTCCTATTCTTCTGCCGCTAATGTCTCCTCGTATTTTTCAAGGATAAGACGTTGGATGCGCTCTCTTGTTTCTGAATTGATCGGATGTGCAATGTCCCGATATTCTCCATCCGCTGCCTTACGGCTTGGCATAGCGATGAATAATCCCTTTTCACCCTCAATGATCTTGATATCATGTACCACAAATTCCTCATCAATGGTAATGGATACAACTGCTTTCATCTTGCCTTCTTTTTCTACTTTTCTGATTCTCACGTCCGTAATCTGCATATTCTATGTCCCCCTTTATGCTGTTTCGTATGCTCATGCGTATTTTATATCGTTTTTGCCATCCCCGCTAGATCACATAGCGTTCGTTATTCTCGGAAACGATCTTGATGCCATTGTCACCGCAGTAATATGTATTTGCCTTTAAGGTATCACGGCTCTCTACAATACAATTCTCAATGTGCGTATTGTCTCCAATATAGACATCATTTAATATGATAGAGTTTTTAATGACACAGTTCTTGCCAACAAATACTTTCTTGAAGAGAACGGAGTTCTCCACCTTACTGTTGATGATGCATCCGCTTGCGATCAGGCTGTTTCTTACATCCGAACCTGTATTATATTTTGCAGGTGGCAGATCATCCACCTTGGAATAAATCTTAGGTTCATCCCGGAAGAAGTACTTACGCACTTCCGGTTTCAGGAAATCCATATTGGTCTGATAATAAGAATCTACCGTAGCGATATTGCTCCAGTATTCTTTCATCTTGTAACCGTAAATCCGTTTCATATTCTTGTAACGGATCAAAATATCAGTTACGAAATCCCAACGCCCCTCCTCTGCGCTTCTCTCAAGCATCTCGATCAATTGTCTTCTCCTTACAATATAGATACCTGTCGAGATCGTATTAGACTGGGAAACCATCGGTTTCTCCTCAAACTCAATGATCCTGGAATCTTCATTCATCCGTACCACACCAAATCTGCTGACATCCTCCTCCGGCGGTACGTCCTTGCAGACTACCGTAATATCAGCCTTTTTCTCAATATGAAAATCCAGTACCTTGTTATAATCCATCTTGTAGACACAGTCACCACTTGTGATGATCACATATGGCTCATGGCGTCTCTTTAAAAAGCTGATGTTCTGGTACATCGCATCTGCAGTTCCACGATACCACCAGCTGTTGTCTACGGTCACGGTCGGATTGAAGACATAAAGCCCCCCTTGCTTTCTGCCGAAATCCCACCATTTGGAAGAACTCAAGTGTTCATTTAAGGAACGTGCACTGTACTGTGTCAGTACTGCCACGGTCTGTATATGGGAATTACTCATGTTGCTGAGTGCAAAGTCAATGCTCCTGTAGTTTCCCCCGATCGGCATTGCTGCGATTGCTCTCTTGTTGGATAGTTCCTGCATACGGCTGTTATTACCGCCAGCTAAAATAATACCTATTGCCTTCATACTGAGTCACCTGCCTTAATAATTACTTCACCGCTTTCAAGGATTCCATCCGGGTAATCCGCTTTTTCTGTGACACCGGATATTGCCGTATTCTTACCGATCGTTACGCCCTCCGGTATGACAGATTTTTCTCCAACTGTTACTAAACCAAAAGAATAAATACTTGCATTTAACTTGTTAGGTTTCTCCTCTCCTACTCCAAGTACTGCCCCATTTCCAATCTGGCAGTTTTCTGCAATAATTGACTTGTCAACTGTAACATTTTCACCGATATAGGTACCTTTCATTACAATGGAATCACGGATCACCGTTCCCTTTCCGATTGTAACACCAGCCCCAATGACTGAGTGATAGACCTCTCCGTATATCTCTGATCCTTCTCCGATGATACTCTTTTCCACCACAGAATCTGCTGACAGATATTGTGGCTCGATAATATCGCTCTTGGTATAGATCTTCCAGTATTCTTCATACAGGTTGAACTCCGGGATCAGGTCTACAAGCTCCATATTGGCTTCCCAATAAGAACCAAGGGTTCCGACATCTTTCCAGTAGCCATTGTACTCATATGCAAATAACCGTTTGCCATTTTCGTGGCAGTACGGAATGATATGTTTTCCAAAGTCGCATCCGCTCTGATCTTTCATCGCATATAATGCTTCTTTTAAGACATTCCAGCTAAAGATATAGATACCCATGGATGCCAGGTTGCTGCGTGGCTCCTTTGGCTTTTCTTCGAAGTCTTCGATCTTTTTGTTTTCGTCTGCAATGACAATACCAAACCGGCTCGCCTCTTCAATCGGCACCGGCATGGTTGCGATCGTCACATCTGCATGATTCTCCTTATGGAAATCAAGCATGACCTCGTAATCCATCTTGTAAATATGATCTCCTGATAATATAAGAACATATTCCGGATTATAGTTCTCCATGTAATTCATGTTCTGGAAAATTGCATTTGCGGTTCCACTGTACCACTCACTGTTATCACTCTTCTCATAAGGAGGAAGCACGGTAACACCACCATTATTACGGTCCAGATCCCACGGAATACCGATCCCGATATGCGTGTTCAGACGTAATGGCTGATACTGTGTCAGGACACCGACGGTATCAATGCCAGAATTAATACAGTTACTCAATGGGAAGTCGATAATACGATACTTTCCACCAAATGCGACTGCAGGTTTTGCAACTTTTGCGGTAAGCACGCCCAGGCGGCTTCCCTGACCTCCAGCTAATAGCATTGCTATCATTTCTTTTCTAATCACGTCAATCACCTCTCGTCATTTTCTAGTCAATGTTAATTTATTTCTTTTGGTAATTTCTAGTATAGCATATTTTGTCGACCATGTATATCATTTTTCACAATTTTCTCTAATATTTCACTTAATTTTTGTCATATTATACAATTTTTTTCGATTACTTTCGATTCCAGAGAAACCGGGTCGAAAAAAATTTATCCCAAAAGAATTTGCAAATTCATTATATAAGGTTATAATTAGGAAGCAACGTTCTACCCTGTGGAACTTTGCCCAAATTCTTTGAAACAGGCAGGTAATTATCATGTATAAAATTAATTTTAATCAGCCGGTGCATGTTCATTTCATCGGCATTGGCGGAATCAGCATGAGTGGTCTTGCTGAGATCCTCTTAGAAGAGCATTTTACGATCTCCGGTTCAGATGCCAGGGAATCTGATCTGACCAGACATCTGGAACATATGGGCGTTACAGTTTATTACGGTCAGGCAGCTTCCAACATCAAAGAAGGTGTTGACCTTGTCGTATACACAGCTGCCATCCGCGAGGATAATCCGGAGTTTCTTCGCGCCAGAGAACGAAACATCCCGATGATGAGCCGCGCTGAACTCCTCGGTCAGATTATGGATAACTATGAAAACTCGATCGCCATTGCAGGCACGCACGGGAAAACGACTACCACCTCCATGATCAGCCAGATCCTCTTAGCTGCCAAAGCAGATCCGACCATTACAGTCGGCGGCATCTTAAAAGCCTTAGACGGCAACTTAAGAGTAGGCAAGTCCAATATTTTTGTGTCAGAGGCATGTGAGTACACAAACAGCTTCCTGCACTTCTATCCGAAATACAGCATCGTATTAAATGTAGAAGCAGAACACCTCGACTTTTTTAAAGATATTCAGGATATCCGTCATTCATTCCACCAGTTTTTGTCCAACACGAAAAAAGACGGTGCGATCTTACTCAATGGCGAGATTGAAAATTACAAAGAACTTACAGAAGGACTGCCAAACGAGGTTATCACGTTCGGTCTTACCGATTCCTGTGACTATCATCCGGCTGATATCACGTTCAACGAAAAGGCATGTGCAAGCTTTACCGCCATGCACCACGATACCCCTGTGATGAAGGTTTCTTTAAATGTTCCCGGCATGCACAATGTTTCCAACGCACTTGCCGCGATCGCACTTGCGCTTGACTTAAAGATCCCGACCGAAGCGATCGCTGCCGGCTTAAGTGCCTTTGGCGGTGCCAACAGACGTTTCCAGTATAAGGGAACCGTCGACGGTGTCACTGTGATCGATGACTATGCGCATCACCCGACCGAGATCCGTGCGACCTTAACCGCAGCCAAAAATTATCCACACAAACGGCTTGTTTTAGTGTTCCAGCCACATACCTACTCCAGAACCAAGGCTTTCTTAAATGATTTCGCGGATGTGCTGTCTCTTGCCGATGTAGTCGTTCTTGCTGACATTTACGCTGCCCGTGAGAAAAACACCTACGGCATCAGCTCAAAAGATCTGCTGGAAGTTCTTGAGAAAAAAGGTACCGACTGCCACTACTTCCCATCTTTTGAAGAAATAGAAAAATTTTTATTAAAAAATTGTAT
The DNA here is from genome assembly GCA_050874505.1 of Roseburia sp. Lineage (GTDB taxonomy): Bacteria > Bacillota > Clostridia > Lachnospirales > Lachnospiraceae > Roseburia. The sequence continues at coordinate 32,813 of JBNMKU010000005.1, forward strand.
GAACGGTGACCTGTTGATAACTATGGGGGCCGGAGACATTGTAAACGTGGGTGAACACCTTTTAGGAAACTAAGTTATCCACATTATCCACACTTAATTGGGGAAAACTTCAACGGTTAAGTGTGGATTTTTTTGTTTACATAATCTGTTTATTATTTTTTTATAAAACCTTATGAAACCAGTACCTGTTTTCTTTTTACAGTTTCCATAATCCTTTTTTCGAAAAAATACTCACATTTTATCCACATTATCCACAATCCGGGTTTCGCCGCCTGTGGAGAGGGTTTTGGCAAAAAAGATACTTCTCATTTGAAAATTCCTGTGCTATAATTTGGAACGTAAAAATTTTCACTATATATGGAAGCGAGCTGATACTTTATGCCAAAGATTATGATACACAATGACACTGATTGTTCTGCAACCAGCGTTTCAAATATTTTTATTGACGAGTATATGTCAGATGCCAATGGCGAATTTGTAAAGATCTATCTGTATCTGCTGCGCCTGATGAACGCACCGGATGCCTCGGTTTCGCTTTCTTCCATTGCAGATAAGTTTGAACACACCGAAAAGGATGTCAAACGTGCCTTAAGCTACTGGGAGCGCATGCATCTTTTACGTCTGGAATATGATAAGGAACATAACCTGACCGGTGTTACCATTTTAGATTCAACCGAAAAGGGAGCTGCCCCGATAGAAGAGGACATGCCCTATGAGGAGGAGACAGCGGAAGAACCTGCCACAGCAGAACTTCCCATGCGAAAAAGCTACACGCCGGATGAGATTGCCGTATTCCGGGAAAATGACCAGATTGCAGAACTGCTTTTTATCGCAGAGCGTTATCTAAAGCGTACCTTAACCTCCATTGATGTCGATACCCTGCTCTATCTTTATGATGAGCTTCATTTTTCAACGGAACTGATCGAATACCTGATCGAATACTGCGTTACCAAAGACCGCAGCAGCATCCATTACATCCAGTCTGTCGCACTTAACTGGGCAAAGGCAGGCATTACCACTGTCATGGATGCCAAACGCGAATCGCAGCTTCACAGTCAGGCTTACTTTGCGGTAAAGAAAGCATTCGGTATTTCAAACCGCGATCTGGTTTCTTCTGAGATGGATTATATTGAGAAATGGAAAAAAGACTATGGCTTTTCTCTGGAACTGATCACTGCAGCCTGCGAGCGCACCATCCAGTCCGTTCACCAGCCAAGTTTTCCTTATACAGACTCCATTTTAAAGAACTGGAAGAAACAGCAGGTACATAATCTGTCCGATGTCACAAGAGTCGACAATGCACACCAGAGCAAGCGTGCCGCAGAGACAGCATCTGCCACCTCAGAAGGTACCGGAAATTCCAAAAACAAATTCAACAATTTCAGGCAGCGTTCCTACGATTACGACCAGTTAGAACAGATGCTGCTTACCACCAATACACCGTAATATACCGGAGGGTTCTATGTCTTTAAGTAATTCGCAGTACGACGAATTGATCCGTACTTATGATGCAAGACAACTGAAAAACCAGCATGACCTGGAGGAACGTATCCGGCTTACCTATCTGAAGGTTCCCCGCTTACGGGAGATTGATCAGGCGATCGCATCTCTTTCTGTCTCTTCTGCCAGAAAAATGCTTGACGGCAACAGCGATGCCTTTGCCTCCTATCAGGAAGAATTAAACCGTTACCGCACGGAACGTGCCGAATTGCTCCGCCGCCATGAGATCCCGGAGGATTATCTGAAGCCTTCTTATACGTGTCCGGACTGCAAAGACACCGGCTTTATCGATGGGAAACGCTGCCATTGTTTTAAACAGGCTGCCATCAATCTCGTCTATACGCAGTCCAATCTGCGTGAAGTGCTGTTGCGGGAAAATTTTTCTACCTTTTCCTATGATTATTATTCCGATGAAGACATTAATCCTGCAACCGGGCTGTCTTCCCTTGCCACCGCAAAATACGCAGTGGCAAAATGCCATGAGTTTGTTGCAGATTTTGATCATCCTGATACCTTTTCCAATCTCTATCTCTATGGAGACACCGGTATCGGAAAGACTTTTTTGTCAAACTGTGTCGCAAAAGAACTGCTTGACCGCGGACATTCTGTAATTTATTTTACAGCGTTCCAATTATTTGATATATTAAGTAAGGGTGTCTTTGAAAAAGACGAAGATGCGCTTGCCGCACATCAGAACATTTTTACCTGTGATCTGCTCATTATTGATGACCTGGGAACAGAGCTTTCTAACTCTTTTACGACTTCCCAGCTTTTTCTATGTTTAAATGAGCGCATCCTGCGGAAGAAATCAACGATCATTTCCACCAATCTGGGCATGAACCAGATCGCGGATATTTATTCTGAACGTGTCCTCTCCCGCATTTCAAGCAACTATACACTGCTAAAGCTGTTTGGCGCAGATATCCGTATCTTAAAACGCCGCCGCTAGTGTATGTATACTACCGTATTCATTAGAGCAATCTATTGAAGATATATGCAAACAATTTTTTATGGAGGAATCATTCAAATGCCAAACGATGAAAGAAACCTAGAAACGATCCCTGACGGAATGCTCGGACTTATCCCTCTTGAGAGCTGCAAAGAGTTAGGTGTCAAAGTAGACCAGTACCTGGTCAACTGGCGTGAAAAGAGACAGCATCAGCATGAAACTGACCCTGCTTTCAAAGGTTACCGCCGCGACTCCTATATCATTTCCACTTCTGTTCCGCGTTTCGGAACCGGTGAAGCAAAGGCCGTTATCAAAGAGTCTGTAAGAGGATATGACCTGTATCTTCTCGTGGATGTTACCAATCACAGCCTTACTTATAAAGTATGTGGCTACGAAAACCACATGTCTCCAGACGATCATTACTCTGATCTGAAACGTATTATCGCAGCAGTTGGTGGAAAGGCAAGACGTATCACCGCCATCGTTCCTTTCTTATATGAGAGCCGCCAGCATAAACGTACGACCCGTGAGTCCTTAGACTGTGCACTTGCATTACAGGAACTGACTGCAATGGGCGTTGATAACATCATCACATTCGATGCACACGATCCTCGTGTCCAGAATGCGATCCCGTTAAAAGGCTTTGAAACCGTTCAGCCGGCTTACCAGTTTATCAAGGGTATCTTAAAAAATGTAAAGGATCTTCAGATCGATGCAGATCATATGATGATCATCAGCCCGGATGAAGGTGGTACCAACCGTGCGATCTATTTAGCAAACGTGCTTGGTCTTGATATGGGTATGTTCTATAAGAGACGTGACTTCAGCAAGATCGTAGACGGCCGTAACCCGATCGTGGCACATGAGTTTTTAGGTTCTTCCGTAGAGGGCAAAGATGTTATCATTATCGATGATATGATCTCCTCCGGCGAAAGCATGATCGACGTTGCTACTGAGCTGAAGAAAAGAAAAGCAAACCGTATCTTCGTTGTTGCTACTTTCGGATTGTTCACAAATGGTCTCGAGAAATTTGATGAGGCAGTTGCAGACGGAACCATTTACAAAGTGGTTACCACAAACCTGACCTACCAGACACCGGAACTGCTTTCCAGACCATATTATATCAACTGTGATATGAGTAAATATATCGCTTACATCATCGACACCTTAAATCATGATTCTTCCATCAGCGACTTATTAAATCCATATGACAGGATCGAACGCCTTGTATCCAAATACAAAGCAGAGCAGCAGCAATCATAAATCTAAAAAATAATGCGCAGAGAAAAATTTCTCTGCGCATTATTTTTGTTTTTACTATGTATTAAAATAAATCTACTCTTCCGGCAAATTTCTGGTTGATGACATAGTATGCGGCAAACTCTTCCGGTTTTAAGTATACCCGGAGGGATTTAATCGTAGATACTCTGTGGCCGGCAGCAACAAATTCGTTCTTTGCTTTCTCAACAACATCTGCCAATACTGCTTCCTGTCCCTGATACTGCACGTAGATTTCCGGCTTTGCTTCTTCTTTTGCAGCTTTCTTTGCAGCTCTTGAAGGTTTCTTTTCTTTTACCGGTTTTGCAACAGCCTTTGCGGTTTCTTTTTTCTCTTCAATCTCTTTTGCTATTGCCGTTTTAGCGATCGCTTTATTAGCAATTGCATTCTTTGTCTCTTCCACCTTGGTGTTCACAACTGTTGCGGTTTCTTTTACTGCATTCTTTGCATTAACAACGGTTTCTTTTGCTGTTGTTGCAGTTTCCTTTGCAGCCAGTTTCACATCTGGCTTTGCCATTTTCTTATCCATGATAAATCCTCCCTCAACAAAAAAATTTACTCACAAACCAAAAACTTCTCCATTGCACTTAATGCTTCATCCTCATCCTTACCCTCAGCCACAATATTTACTGTCATACCCTTAGAAGGATTGAACGCCATAATCCCCATGATACTTTTCGCGTTAATACGTCTATTATCGCTTTCCAGTATAATCTCGCTATCAAAGCGGCAAGCCACCTGAACTAATTCTGCGATCGGATTATTATGCTCTTCAGAAACATTTGAAATTACTACTTCTTTTCTGCTCATATTATTTTCCTCTTTTCAAGTACTTCTCAAAATATAACCCATTAGGACTAAATTTGCAATACACCGAAACCAGAATCGTTAGAAATTACCGAAACGCACTACGTTTTTCCTCTTTTTTTATGCGTTTTTATGTCAACAACATCCTTTCTATCTGGTTAAATATGCAAAGAATACGTTTCCTGCATCCGCAAACATCTGCGCTGCCTCTGCATTATTTCGTTTATATGCCGTTCCAAGCAACGGATCAAAAATAATGACATTGCCAGAATCATATCCTACCAGAAGTACGGCATCACTGCTTCCCGTCATTGCAAATACTGGCTTTCCACAGCTCACATAATAAAGGACTTCTTCCATATCGCATCCTGTCAGATCTAAAATCCTTGCATCCTTCATTGTATTTTTGAGGATATTCTTCGGTGTCTCTCCACCTGCAATTAATGCACTGACACTAATATTTATTCCTTCTTTTTCCAGCATCGCATTGATGCACTGTGCGATACTGCCGGCATTTTCATCTTCAACACCCACTGCAATATCAGTTAAAGTACCCTGTATCGCCTTTCTCGAACGTTTCCAGATGTATTGCTGTTCATCACTGATGACAACACCCATATTTTCATTTGCTGACTGGATTGCCTCAGTAACGGACTCTGTTGTGGTAATGACTTTTCCCTTCACATAAACATAATAAAGTGCCGCCTGTCTGTCACTGTTTAAAGTAATTGTCCGGTTCTCCTCAAGGATCGTCTCTTTCGGAGTCAGCAGTCTCGGCTGCTTTTTATTCACTTCATTTGCAAGGGTAAGCTGTACCTGCGTCTGTTTCACGTCCGAAGTACTTGTGTGCACATCTACGACCTTTAAGCTATCACCTTCCCGGTTCATGATCATATCCTGATCCGCCTCAACATAAGCAGTTCCATTATACTGAATACGGTTCAGATACATTGTATAGCCTTCGATCTCGATACTGGAAACAAAATATCCTGCTTTCTCATAAGTCTTTAAGATCTCCATATCCTTGCCTGACACGTCTGCGATCTTAATCTGGCTCATCGGCATGGTCACGTTGCCCGCTGCATCCTCAAAAATATCAGACGATGCCGCGATACCATATACAAAATCCTCCTGCATAAATCCAAGTGGTTTTATGACACTTCCTGTCCCCTCTGTAATATCTATGACATTTTCATTGGTAAAATTCATCACATGAAGAGTCGACTGGTCTGATGTTCCATCTAACCATGCAAACAGCGCATTTGATTCAGACATGGCATAACTGCCCTCTTCGACACCCTCGATCAAAGTACGGATTTCTAACGTATTCAGATCAATGCCGTATACGCTTCCATTTACCATCAGGTAAAGTTCTCCTGCCTCGTTGACATACATCAACTGTCCCAGCTCTGATTTCATTACCTCAAATGATTTATCCGACGGAATGAAGATCAGTTCTTCGTTTGTATTTGCAAGGCTGTCGTAATGGTATACGCAGATACCAACTTCTCCCTCATGATTGCCGCGGTTCATATAACCGTAGACAATATAGTCCACGCTTCCCGCCTCATTGATGCGGACTACCTTGATCTCATGCTGGCTGTTATTCTCCCTGCGGTCAATCCCCTCATAGCCACGGAAACTGAATACTTTTGACAGGTTATTTTCTGCCTCGTTGTAGCACCAAAGTTCCCCTTCCTGTACGAATGCCACGATCGTTCCTGCCTCATTGGCACGGTACTCCACGTTTTTATCCCGGATGCCAAGCTGGATATAGTTGTCATAGAACTGCGCATTTTCTCCGCGGAAGATCTCATTCATCGTCCGCTCAAAATTGAGCAGGTACATCCTGCTCTCCGTATAACGGATGCGGTAATATTCTTCTATATTATAGTACTCGCTGCCACCATTTTCTCCTACGCTGGCAACGACATACTGCATTACAATGACACTGTAGGTGTCGGTGATCTCTTTGATCGATATGGACGGATCCGTGATCGGTTTTCCCTCAAATCCTGCCCATGACATCTGTTTTAAGGAAGAATTTAAGGAAACAAACTGCAAAGTCGTATTATCCCCTGTGGTTTTTTCCATATAGGTTGCAAGGGTTCCCGATGTCTCTTTATTAAAGGTCTTCTCATTGATCTCTTCGGCAAATGTCAGGCACTCCGTCATATGGCTGTCCGGTTTTTCCACGATCCTTGTATAGTAGGAGATCGTCTCATCCCCGCTTGTCAGTTTGATCAAAAGCAGGTATTCCTCGCCCTCCTGCAAAAGGTTCTGGATCTCAAGCTCTGCCGATATCGTCTCCTTTTCTTCCTGATAAGAGGTCACGTCTGCATTGGCAATCAGACGCTCGCCGTCTAGGCTCCTGATCTCATAGGAGATCCCGTCAATCGCTTTCTGATAGGTCTGGATCTGGATCGGCAATTTCCTGCTGTCATCCACCGGCGTGATTGTATCACGCATATAGGCAGCATTCATCTGGTCTTTATATCCATAGAGTTCGTTTATCTGGATCTCGTCCGCATAAAAAGAGATCACCGGCAACGTTGCCTCCGGCATCTCTGTGGTCAGATCTTCATTCACATGATTGGTCAATATCTCGAACAAAATAACAGACACGAAAAATACAACAATTAAAACGGTCGCTTTTACTGCACCTTTCTGCACTTTTGTTCCTCCCTTTTCTATCGCACCCTCCGGTGCATCATAAAAATAGCTATCGCAAAAAACGCGATAGCTATATTGTATTCATTTTTCAGAAAAACCGCAACATGGAAATCACAATCTTTCTATTTTATTAAGATTTACCACCAGCGTCTGCATCTTCTGTGCCTGCATCTTCTGCGGTACATCTCATTGTTCAAAAGCACACCGATCAGAGAACGCATCCCCTGATCCGGCGGATTGCCACGTGGTGGTGGCGGTGGTGGTGGAAACGGTCCTCCCGGTGGCGGCGGTGTACCCGGTCTTCCCCAGTACTGCTCCGCCTCCAGTTCTGCCATATCTCCGTTTGCTCTCTGATAGATACGGTCTACCACCTGTTCTAACATCAGACGATCCGGATATTCATCAAACATGAGGCTTCCCTCATATTCCATTTTATCGCACTCATCTTCCACGAGTTCCAAAAGCTGTTTTACTTCTCTTGGATATAATTCTTTCATCCGGTCTAAATCCTTTTCATATTCCATCTCGGTCAGATACAGATTTTGCATCGGATAACTCATATAAAAAGGCATTTTGGGTGTTTCGATCTGCATTCCCGGCAGTCCAAAAAACAGTTCCTGATTATAGTCCACTCTATACTCCCTATAGATAACCTCACTCTTATCATATGGAACTTTTGTGATCTGGTGCCTTTTCCCGGCGATTATCTCGCCAGTTCGTTGATCTCGGAAAGCAGATCCAGATCAGACTGTTTTACTTTCATATTGGTCGTGATCGGTTCCTCCCCCGGTCTTGTCACTGTCATCTCGATGATCGTTCCCTCTGGAACGCCTCTGGAAAAAACATTTTCCAAAAAGGAAACGACCTTCGGATGGCTTTCCGTAAATTTATTTTTTGCATTCATCAGTTTCATAATTGAAGCTGGATTCATCATGTTTTCTTTCCTCCGGATCTTCCCATTCTGGTTATTTTAATAAGCGGGCAATGACATCTACCACTGCCTCGATGTCTGCATCTGAAGTGTTGATACACCAGTCATAGTTTAACTTTTCGCCCCAGTTCTGACCGGTGAAGAACTGATAGTATCTGCCTCTCTTTTTATCAATATCTAAAATGTGTCTGCGCAGCTCTTTGTCAGTAAAATGTTCCTGCTCCGGCGCACGTTTTTTGCATCGTTCCATCCGGCTCTCAATATCTGCATAAATAAACAGGCGCAGGGGCTTTTTCTCTCTTAAAATATAATCTGCACTTCTTCCTACGATCACGCAGTCTGATTTTTCTGCCAGCTCTTTGATCAGAAGACTCTGCTCTCTGTAAATGGAATTATTCATCTCCATGACCGGATCAACGCCCATATAAAAGGTTCTTCCTATTGTGATCGGCATCAGATTGGATGGGCTGTTTTCCATGACATGCTGCACATAGCCCTCCGCTAAATCGGTTCTTTTTGCGATCTCTGTAATGATCTCATTATCGTAATAAGCAATGCCGAGCTGTTCTGCCAGTCGTTTTCCGACCTCTCGTCCACCGCTTCCAAACTCTCGTCCGATCGTGATAATCTTTCCCATATGTACTTCCTCCTATTCTTCCGTTAGTATCACTATAACACTTTTCCTGCTGCCCCTGCAAACTTTTTTAGTCCACACTCTTTAAGGATTCCGTCATACTGATCTTATCGATTTTCCGTTTCATCATCTGATTGACGAAAAGGGCAAACACCATCGTGAGCAAAAGGCTGTAACAGTAGCTGACCGGCTGCACATGCACATCAAATGCCACCATATCGATGTTGATCTGTCCCATCACGAACCGGTGTAAAAAATAGCCCAGTACCAGTCCCACCAGTGCCCCAAGGAAGGTTAAAAGCAGGTTTTCCCGGAACACATAGGCAGAGGTCTCATTTTCAAAAAATCCCAGTACCTTGATCGTTGCGATCTCCCGCACACGCTCCGTGATATTGATGTTAGTCAGATTGTATAACACGATAAATGCCAGCCCTGCCGCACAGATGATGATGACAAGCACGATCAGATCCATGCTCTTCATCATACTGGAAAACCGCGCCAGAAAATCCTCATTGACACTGACTGCTGCCACGTTATCCAGATTGGCAAGCGTAGTGCCGAGCAGGTGCATATCTTCGCCCTCTGCACCATTCACATAGAGGGTCTGGTATTCCGCTTCCTTTCCGGTCTCTTTCTCATAGGTTTCCGCTGTCAGATAGACATAATTGTAAACGAAATTCTGAAAGATCCCACTTACCTTTACCTCTATCTTCGTCTGATCGTCCTCGGTCAGTTCGATCGTATCCCCCACTTTGATGTCGTACTGCTGCGCGATCTTATGCGAGATCACCGCCTCGCCCACACCGGGATATGCGACCGGCTCTTTTTTCGTCGTATGCAGATCTAAAAACGGCTCTAACGCATGTTCTCCGTCTGCTGCCACCAGATAAATGGATTTCTGTGTGCCTTCTACTTCTAAGTCTACCGCTTCCTGCATCACTGCCGTATAAGCCGCGATCTCCTGCGGCATTGCAGCATCCAGCTCGCGCCGCATCGCATCATCGACTGCATTCTGGCAGGTTACGCTGACGTCATAGGTCTGGATCTCGTGATACTGCTGTGATGCCACATTTGTGACCGAGTCACGCACACCAAATCCGGTTACAAGCAGGGCACTACACCCGCTGATCCCCACGATCATCATAAAAAAACGTTTCTTATAACGGAAAATATTGCGCAATGATACTTTCTGTAAGAATTTCAATCGTTTCCATAAAAATGAGATATACTCTAAGAAAACCCGTTTTCCGGCTTTCGGTGCCTTCGGCCGCATCAGCTGTGCCGCCATCTCTTTTAATTCGTAACGACAGGTCACATAAGTGGTTCCAACGGAACAGAGCAGTCCACCAAGCAACGCGATACACATGAGGCTTCCATCAAACACATAGCAGAGGCTGTCTACCCGGTACATCATGCCATATGCGTACCAGATCACCTTTGGAAAGAGGATCGTTCCCCCTATAAACCCTCCGGTACAGCCGATCATCGCTGCAGTGCCGGAGTAAAAGAGGTATTTTCCCATTATGCTCTTCTCACTGTAACCCAGTGCTTTCAATACACCGATCTGCACCCTCTGTTCTTCGACCATCCGGTTCATCGTCGTCATACATACCAGTGCTGCAACCAGAAAGAAAAAGACTGGAAATACATTTGCCACGCCGTCTACAATGCCGGAATCGCTCTCAAAACATACATAGCCTACATTCGTTCCTCTTCCTAACACATAGCTTTTCGGATCAGCTAGATCGGCAAGCTGTTTTTCTCCGTCTGCAATCTTCTGCTTCGCATCCGCGATCTGTGTATCAAATTCTTCCTTTGCCTTGCGATACTCCTGCTCGCCTTTTTCATATTCTGTTCTGCCATCTTCCAGTTCTTTCTCTTTTTCTGCCAGTTCTTTTTTGCCCTGTGCGAGTTCTTTTTTTGCGGCAGCGATCGCAGCTTTGCCATCTGCGATCTGTTGTTTGCCCGCTGCGATCTGCTCTTTTCCATCCGCGATCTGCTGCTTTGCATCCTGCACCTGAGATAAGGAATCTCCCATGCTGCCAGGATTCATCTGAGTACTGTCTGAATCCGTTCCTTCTGCATCTCCCCCAAACAGGTTCCCTGCACTGTTTAACCCTTTGGATAACGCATCCATTCCCATGGCATATCCCAGTCCAAGCGCGATCTCTCCCTGATTTAGTTCTGCCTCTTTTTGCTTTAATTCTGTTTCCGCTTCCTGCAGCTGCTGCTCTCTTTTCTCTAACTCTTCGGGAGCCTGTTCTAATTTTTCTTTTGCTTCCTTTAACTGCTGTTCTCCGTCTTCAAGTTTTACCTTGGCATCTTCTAACTGCTGTTTTGCATCCGCTAATTTTTCTTCTGCCTCTGCCTGATTTTCGGACAACTGTTTTTTGGCATCGGATAGTTTTTCTTTTGCCTCTGACGTGACAGTCTGATAACGCGCTTTTGCCCTCTCATCTGCAAGCGTTTCCCACGCATCCGTTTTCTCATCCATATAGTCATCGTACGCATCGACATACATCGGGAAATCCTGATTGAATTTGACATAGACATCCGTATAACCATCCAGTTCAAATCCATCCGGTTTCAGATAGAAAAATCCGCTCAACTGTCCGCTTCCAAGCGAGGTTGTCCCGCGCTCGAACTGTATGTATAACGGGGATTGCACCCGCCCTGTGATCGTATATTCCCGGTATGCAAAATGGTCAAGATCCAAATCCGTATTTTCTTCGGACAGGATCAGCTTTTTGCCGATGACCGAATCGCCGTACAGATTGGCATCTACCACACACTCATTTTCCTGTTCCGGCAGACGTCCCTCCACCAGTACAATGCCATTTACCTTTTCCGGTATGCTAAGTGCCTTTAATGCCACTTCATTTCCGCCGCTGACCCCACATAAAATATCAAAGGCGATCGTTCCCTCTGCTGCGCGGACGTCTTCCTGTGCCGCAAATGCTGCGACATCCTCGTCCGAAAATCCCACAGTCGAGAGAATGTGATAGTCAAAAAAGTTATGATCCTCCAGATACTTCTGCGTTGTCTTTATCATGGCAGGCTGCGTTACCTTAAGCCCGGAAAAAAAGCCGACTCCCAGCGCGACGATCGCAACGATCGCCAGAAACCGTCCCATGCTCTGTTTGATCTCCCGGAATGTCGACTTCCATATCGTTGATGTTATCTTCATGTTTTTACCACTCAATTTCTGCAATGTCCACAATGTGTGGATTTTTCTCCATTTTTATCACGGTTCCGTTTTTTACGGTAATGATCCGGTCCGCCATTGCGGTCAGTGCCTGATTGTGTGTGATGACCACTACGGTCTTGCCCTTGTTTCTGCAGGTATCCTGTAACAGTTTTAAAACTGCTTTTCCTGTGTTATAGTCAAGTGCTCCGGTCGGCTCATCACAGAGAAGCAGTTTCGGATTTTTTGCCAGTGCCCTTGCGATGGCAACTCTCTGCTGCTCTCCACCAGATAGCTGTGCCGGGAAATTGGATAGCCGCTCCCCCAGTCCGACTTCTTTTAACACCTCTGCTGCATCCAGCGGATCTTTACAGATCTGTGCCGCCAGCTCGACATTTTCCAGTGCAGTCAAATTCTGCACCAGATTATAAAACTGGAACACGAACCCGATGTCATACCTGCGGTATGCGGTCAGCTGTTTCTTATCGTAAGCTGAGATCTCCTGCCCGTCCAAAAATACCTGTCCGCTGCTCAGGTAGTCCATCCCGCCAAGGATATTTAAAATGGTCGTCTTGCCCGCTCCGGAACTTCCGACGATCACGCAGAATTCGCCTTTTTCTATTTCAAAATCGACCTCATGTAAAGCTGTGATCTCCACCTCTCCTGTCTGATAAACCTTTCCCACATGTTCAAATGATACAAACGGTTTCATCCTTTCCTCCCGATCCTTGCAATTTAAAGTCATTATAATAAATCCCTGCCGCTTTTACAAGCAAAGTAATTTTCTGTTTTTGTTGGCAATTTTTCTTTCCTTATGCTACGATAGAACACAGAAAAATCAGGAGCAGTTCTGCTCCGGAATGGGGTTTATTTATGAATACAAAACATGAAAAAAGAAGTACATTTTCCGGGAAGCTCGGATTCGTTTTATCCGCGGCGGGTGCCTCCGTCGGTCTTGGAAATATCTGGCGTTTCCCTTACCTTGCCGCTAAATACGGCGGTGGTATTTTCCTGCTTGTTTACATCGTTCTCGCATTGACGTTTGGTTATGCCATGATCGTGGCAGAAACCGCCTTAGGGCGCATGACAAAGAAAAGCCCGGTCGGTGCGTTTGCCACTTTCGGCAGATCCGGCTGGCTCTCCTTTGGCGGATGGATCAACGCCATCATTCCGGTTCTGATCGTGCCTTACTATTCTGTGATCGGCGGCTGGGTCATTAAATATCTGGTGGAATATCTTTCCGGTCACAGTTCTGACCTTGCAGCCGACGGATATTTTTCCTCGTTTATTTCAGATGGTGTTTCCACGGAACTTTGTTTTATCGTGTTTACCGTATTTACGGTCAGCATCATCTACGCCGGTGTGCGCAATGGTGTGGAACGTGTTTCCAAATTTATGATGCCGATCCTGGTTGTCTTATCCGTGCTGATCTGTATTTACTCTGTCACAAGACCGGGTGCCCTGGAGGGTGTCAAATATTTTCTGATCCCAAATCCGGATAATTTCTCCTGGATGACGGTTGTTGCCGCCATGGGACAGATGTTTTATTCTCTTTCGATCGCAATGGGTATTCTTGTTACGTTTGGTTCTTATATGAAAAAAGATGTGTCTATCGAGGCTTCTACAAAAAATGTAGAAATTTTTGATACGGCGATCGCCATTATGGCAGGTCTGATGATCATCCCGGCTGTCTTCGCGTTCTCCGGCGGTAACCCGGAAACCTTACAGGCTGGTCCTGCCCTGATGTTTATCACCATCCCGAAGGTATTCGACAGCATGGGCTTTGGCTCCTTTGTCGGTGTCCTGTTTTTCCTTCTGGTTTTATGTGCTGCTGTAACCAGCTCGATCGCCCTGACCGAAAGTGCAGTATCCACCTTTCAGGACGAGCTCGGCTGGGGGCGTAAAAAATCGACTTTGATCGTCGGCGGCATCATGCTTGCGCTGGGCAGCCTGTCCTCGCTCGGTTATGGTCCTCTTGCATCCATCAAAATTCTTGGCATGCAGTTTTTAGACTTTTTTGACTTTCTGAGCAACTCGGTTATGATGCCGATCGCAGCAATCGCCACCTGCCTTCTGGTTTCTAAAGTCATGGGTGTCAAAAAGATTGAAGACGAAATGCTGCTCGGCGATGGCACATTCCGCCGGAAAAAGATCTTTAATTTTATGATCCAGTATTTATGTCCGATCTTTGCTGCCATTATTTTGATCAGCTCCGTTGCAAATGCGTTTGGCTGGATCGCTATGTAAGCATCACGCGCGGTATTCGAGGATATCTTCGATCGGTTTTCTCGGTCTGCTCATCGGTGCTTCTGCCGGATAGCCGACCGAGATGGCTCCTACCAGCTGTTTTTCGGTTCCGAGCTCGCGGATCAGCTCAGGGTACGCAAAACAGGTATTGGCGATCCACAGGGTTCCAAGCCCAAGCTCCGTTGCTCTTAAGATCATGTTTTCGATCGATGCGCCGATCGATAAGCTGTCACAGATTTCGGAAACGCGCCGGTCCGTATCGATCGGTTCATACGGCGATGTTCCATTTGTGTTTAATACCACGATCAACACCGGAGCCTCTCTCATGACCTGTAGGGTGTGAAACGCATCCGGCAGTCCAAATGCTGATTCCGGTAAAACCGGTTCGCGTTCTTTCTCTCTTTCCAATCCTTCCTGCATGCTTTGCAGGAAGCGTTCTTTTGCCGCTCCTGTGTATACCAGGTATTTCCATGGCTGCCTGTTTTTTGCCGATGGTGCCAAGGATGCTGCCAGGATCAGCTCTTCGATCTGCACCCTGTCAACCGGGGTGTCTTTGTATTTTCGTATGCTGCGTCGCTGTTTGATTGCGTTCATGGGCGGGGTCCTTTCCGGGGTTGATTATTTGCATGATTTTCTGCCATTAGTATAGCATACATTGCCATTGATAATGGAACTATTTATATTCTCATGGTATAATCGCAGATAGAATATCAGAATTTACGGAGGGGAACAGAAATGGCAAAGGATCAACGATTTGAGAAAATATATTCACAGGGTTCGATGAACGTTACTGAAATCTGGGTGGATAAAGAAACCGGCGTAAACTATTTATATCATGCAAGTGGTTATTCTGGTGGTCTGACACCATTATTAGATAGAGAAGGTAAGCCTGTTATCTCGTCAATTATGAATAGTTAATTTGTTTTGCTAAATCGGAAGTTAGCGCTTGAAAAAGGAGAGATGATACATGGTTTTATTGGTTGTAGATGCACAGAAAGGCATTGTGGATGAACGCTTATATGCGTTCAGAAAGTTTGTCAGTAATATCAAAAAGCTGATTGAAACAGCTCGAGAACAAGGTATAGACGTTCTCTATGTGCAACATGATGATGGACCGGGGACCGGATTTTCCATCGGGGACGATGAGTTTGAGGTCTATTCCGAGTTTCAACCGATGCCTGATGAAAAACGATTTGTCAAATCCGTATGCAGTGCGTTCAAAAAAGAGAGTGGTCTGCTTGAGTACCTGACAGCAAAGGAAGAAAAAGACGTGATGATCTGCGGCATTATGACCGACTTCTGCATCAATGCCACAGTAGAGGCTGGTTTTGAGCATGGTCTAAACATGATTGTTCCTGCCTATGCAAATTCCACGCAGGACAATGAATACATGACTGGGGAACAGGCCTACCATTACTATAATGAATTTCTCTGGCCTGAACGATATGCGGAGTGCGTACCAATGGACAGGGCATTGGAATTACTCAAAAAGGATATAGAGTAAAAACAGTATTTTGAATGCTATTACTAAAGGAACAGAAAATATTTATTTAATAATATTGAATATCTGCTACTATTGCAAAAAAGAGCATTGTTTCGTATGTAAAAATGTAATATAATACACTAAAACACACCAAAAATATTTTGAAGAGAGGAGGATGCATACACATGAAACGTAAAATAACGTCAAAGCTATATGAGTGGAAAAATATGTTAAACGGCAGAATGCCACTGCTGATTTATGGTGCACGTCAGGTCGGAAAAACATTTGAGATGCGTGAGTTTGGAGCATTGTATTACAAGAATACCATCTATGTAAACTTTGAAACAGATGAAAGAATCGGAAAATATTTTGAAACAGATATTCATGCAGATCATGTGATATCTGTTTTGGAAAAATACTATCAGGCTAAGATTGTACCTGAAAATACACTTATTATTTTTGATGAAATTCAAATGTGTGAAAGAGCATTAACTTCGTTAAAATATTTTTCGGAAGAGGCTCCGGAATATCATGTAATGGCTGCAGGAAGCCTGTTGGGTGTAGCAGTGAACCGGGAAAAATATTCTTTTCCGGTAGGCAAAGTTCAGATGCTGACTATGTACCCAATGGATCTGGAAGAGGTATTGTGGGCAAAGGGAAAACAGATGCTTGCAGATACGATCCGGGAACATTATGAAAACAACCAGCCGTTGGATGAAATACTCCATGAGGAGGCCATGCAGGAATTTTATCATTATTGTATTGTGGGTGGTATGCCTGCGGCGGTGAAGGCCGATCTTGCAAAAGACAGTCCTATAGAGCAGACAGAAATCCGGCAGATGTTATTAAATTCTTATATTGCTGACATGACCAAATATGCAAATCAGTCAGATACGGTACGCATTTTTGAAGCATATGATTCCCTTCCGGCACAGCTGGCAAAGAATGCCAACAAATTTCAGTATAAGTTGATAAAATCAGGCGCACGGGCATCTCAATATGGAGATGCAATCGACTGGTTGATCCGGGCCGGAATTGTGAATAAGTGTATGAAATGTAGTCAGGGATTTTATCCGGTTGCAGCATATCAGGATGTGAGTGCATTCAAATTATACTATAGTGATATGGGTATTATGTCCGCCAGACTGGGAATGACTCTGGAAGCGCTACAGGGTAAGGAAGCAGAGCATTTTCGAGGTATACTGACAGAGAACTATGTTGCAATTGCACTGAAAACGAATGGCTATGATCTTCATTACTGGGAATCGGATAATACTGCAGAAGTAGATTTCCTGATACAAAAAGATAGTCATGTAATCCCGGTGGAATGTAAAGCCGGAAACCATGTGAAAGCTAAAAGTATGATGGTTTATATGGAAAAATATGCCCCTGTCTATGCGCTTCGGATTTCAGCAAGAAATTTTGGAATGGTAAATGGGATAAAGGCAGTGCCATTATATAGTGTGTTTTGCATTTGAAATTTTGCATTTTTATCATGGAAGTAATAAACAAAGAGTGATCGAGAAAATTCGGTTGCTCTTTTTATTGTGAATGGGCTTACATGTGCTATAATAAAACAAATCAAAATTTGTGGAGAGATTTCTTGAACTTTCCTTATTTTACAGGCTTTTCATCCCATTAGATAGTGAAATGATATGTATTTTCCCTTATTTTTGCCCTTATGCGGAATCCGCAAGGGAAATAAGGGAAATTTTTGTTTAAGCATTGCTCGCTACTTTATCAAGAAGTCTTGCGGAATCTCGTTTTGCTTTTCTTGTTGAGTGAGCGTAAATATTCATTGTGGTACTGACATCAGAGTGTCCTAACAGTTCCTGTACATCTTTCGGAGCTGCCCCATTGGAAAGCAGGTTGCTGGTATAAGTGTGACGCAACTGGTGAAAATGAAAGTCTTCAAATCCATCCAGTTTCTTTGACACTGACCTGCAAACAATGCCGAGTGTACTCGGCAGTTCCAGACTGCCATCCGGTCTGAGGCAGACAAAGGAGATTTCTTTATAATCTGCCGGGACTTCCTGTGTTCCGTCAAGGTGATAGTATTCATAATACACCCTGTTTTTTTCATGTACTTCTTTGTAGTAGTTGCGGTGGTAAAGTTCCCCGTACTGCATCCGGCTTTTCAGTTGTTCCCGTCTTGCTGCTTTTAATATTTCAGTCAGCGTATCTCCAAAATCAACAATCCTTACTTTCTTTCGCTTCGTTGTGCCAATCACATTTTTGTGTTTCGTACCGTCATAACGGATACTGCGTTTGATGGTCAGGCATTGTTCTTCAAGGTTGATGTCCTGCCATGTAAGACCACAGGTTTCCCCGATACGAAGTCCTGCATAATATGCGATCTGGATCGGCAGAATCGCAGGTGGATTTTTCTTTTCCAGATACTTGATAAGTCGCTCATAATCCTCGTGTGAAATCGGCTGTGTACCTTCTTCGACTTCATCATCGGAAAAGAGGTCAACTTCTTCTGCCTGCTTTTTCAGCTTAATATACTGCATTGGATTGAAACTGATTAACTGCTTTGGAAATACTGCAAAACGGAATGATTGCTGTAACACTGCGGAAAAAGAGTGGATATAATCTTTGCTGTATCCTTTTCTTACTTTTCCGTCCGGAAACTCGCCACCGAATGTAAGTAGGTCGAGAAATGCCTGCAAATGTTCGGCGGTAACCGTTTTCAGTTTGCGTTCTGCAATCGGGTGTTTCTTGATACATCGGATTGCACCAAGGTAATTTTCCACTGTACCATTGCTGAGTGTTCCGGTTTTCAGTTCTTCTTCTGCCCACATGTCCAAAAGTTCACCTACGGTAAGGTTATCTGCTTTTGCAACAAATTTCTTATCTTCATAATCTTCCAGTGCCTTGCGAAGAAGTTTTTCCGTCTCACTTTTGCTTTCGGTTCCGGCATATTCTTTCTGAACCATTTTGCCGCTTGCGTCCTCTACATAGAAGCGGTAGTACCATTTCTTTCCTTTCTTTCTAACAGATCCTTTTGCCATAATCGTATGTCTCCTTTCGATATCAGACAATCGGAACTGTTGAAATGCTTCTTGCGTGTAGGCATCTTATGGACAAGTCCATAAGCCAATTCGCCGCTCGTCAAATCTGTAAACAGCCTGACTCGCTTGTGCTCATTGTATCACAACTCCGGTTGCCTTACTATACCGATTCAGAATCGTCATACATAACTTCGGATAAAAGATTTGCAAGCCTTTGTTCTGCCACTTCTGGTTTCTTTGAATAGAGCCTTATCACATCTGCCATATCGTTAAATGCGTTGACAGTATGCGTGATCTCCCTGAGAAACATAATCTCATTATATTCATCTTTCGATTCAAATCCCATTACTTTGGCAATGTCCGCATCTTTGGTACTGCCTTTGTAATTTTTGCAGGCGAACTGAAACGAATCCAGAAACAGTTCATATTGCTTTAACAGTAACAGTAGTAAGTCTTTAGAAAAAGCGTCTTCTGTTTTATTGAGGTCGAGAGGTAACTGCTTGAGAATATCGCCCATCGCATCACGAATCAGTAACTCTTTCTTATCCGTAATATCAGTTTCATATTCATCAGTTTCCCCTTTGAGCCATTCGATTGATACATGAAGTGCTTCCGAAAGACCTTCCAGTACCATCTTTTTGGTATTGTCAATCGAACCATTCTCATAACGCAGGATTGTGGAAGCGGTAACTCCCATCTTCTCTGCGACATAAGGCTGTGTCAGATTTAATTCCAGACGGCGCTGTTTTGCCCTGCTGCCGATCAGCTTGCGTAGTTCTTTATCTTTCATGCTGATGTGCCTCCTTTTTCGGTATGTCATTACTATACCACG
>JBNMKU010000006.1:0-51740 GCA_050874505.1 Roseburia sp.
GAAAATCCTTTTGCAGAATCATCATCAATATAGTAATTTTCAATCTGCTGCATATAATTTAACTTCGTCTCGTAAAGTCCTACAGAAGACTGATTGTACCAGTATTTGTTGTCATAGTACTGGTTACGCAGCTGTGTAATGGATGATGTCGTAACACCGGTACCAACTGCACCGTATTTCTGATACACACGAAGTGCATCTGATGCAACACGATTGGTCTGCTGTTTACTGTATCCTTTTGTCTGTACGTTGGAAATATTATTTGCAGTTGTATTTAAAGCAATCTGGTATGCACTTAAACCAGATGATGCAACGGTTAATCCAAAAAATGTTGATGGCATAAAGCACCTCTACTTTCTTTAGCCTAACTGTGTAATCAGATGTTCGATCATCTCATTGATTACGTTAATGAAGCGGCTGGACGCATTGTATGCGTTTTGGTATTTGATCATATAAGTCAGCTCTTCATCCGAAGAAACACCAATTACGTTCTGTCTCTGGTTATCTACGGTAAGAAGTGACTGCTGTAAGTTTGTCGCATTGGAACCAAATACATCTCCGTAAGTACCTAACTCTCCGATCATAGCGGTATAGTACTCTTTGAAGCTGTAGGTGTTGGTATCGTTCGGGCTTAAGCTCAGTGCCGAATTATCCCATGCTGCTGCAAGTGCTGTCGCAAGTGCCTGATCCACATCTCCGTTCTGTTTTAAATGTGGTAATACAGTCTCATCGAGAATCAGTGCATCATTTACACTGACACTGCGCATGGTGTACTGTTTGGTTCCATCGTTCGGGTCTTCCTCATTATAAATATAATAAGTCTTCGCCTCTCCGGTTGCCGGGTCTGTATAGCTTACCTCTGTGTAACGGTCCGTTCCAATTCTGCTGAACAACTCCTGTGGCGGTAATTTCCCGTCCGCACCGACACTGCAGTTATCCATATCCAGGATCAGGGTATTTTCATCTACGGTATAAGTTGTACCGCCGACGCCGGTCATTGTCACGCTTCCGCCGCCTGCAAGTCCTGTAATATATTCAGATGCTGCAACATTCGGGCAGAAGATATCATTTAAAGATGTCACGATACTGTGGAACAGCTGGTCGAGCTGTGCCTCGGCACGAAGCATAACAGACATATCTGTGGTATCGTTGTAAGTTCTTTTGTCGACTCCTACCACGTCCGTATAATCTGCAACTTTATCTCCTCTCGCTAAAACCAGTGCCTTGATCTCACCCATATCGTTTTTATTTTCCGTTGAGATGTCACGGTTAAAATTGAAAAGATAGGTGTACTGATTCTGTGACGGATCGGAGAGATATCCCCAATATGGTGTTACAAATCCGGTTGTCTTATCGGTCTGAAGCTCGATATGGCGGCAGTTTAATTCATCAATAAACTCCTGTCCCTCAATGCTTACCGTCACAACTCCGGTTGTTGTCTCTTTGTATGAGATATCCACCAGGCTTGACAGTTCATCCAATGCCTGATCTCTGGCATCTCGAAGCGTCATCGCTGTCTCGATATTGCCTGCCTCGATCTTCTGGATCTGTGTATTGAGATCACGGATCGTATCGCCAAGCTCATTGACACGGTCAATATCATCCCTGATCTGTGTATTTATATTGTACTGGTAACTTTTAAGACCCGAATAGATCGTATCTGATCTGCTGACAAAAAGCTGCGCTTTCTGGATCACAAGATTTTGATAGATACTGTCATCCGGTGCTTTATAGAACTCCTGAAATGACTCCCAGAAATCGGTAAGTGCCTCCTGGAACGCCTCCCCCTCAAGCTCCTGGAAATAGGTCTCTACTTCTGTGGTAGCCTCATGGGTCGCATTGTAAAACGCCTCACGTCCTGAGGTAGTACGATATAATCTGTCTAAGAAAACGTCTCTGGTGTGTACGACATCTCCAATCTTTACACCAAGACCTGACTGCTGCTTGCTGATCGCTGCAGTCGTATTGAATGTGACATAGTCACGATCTGCAAATAACACCTGCTGACGGACATATCCTGTTGTGTCAACATTTGAAAGGTTATTTGCTGTTGTGTTTAACGCGTTCTGCGCGCTCTGTAAACCGGCTACGCCGATAAACATACTTCCAAAACCATTTGCCATGGTAGTTCCTCCCTGCTGTTCTACTGCTTGGCGTCGAAGCCACTGCTGCCTAAAATGTCACCTGTGTTGTAGGCGTTTTTATCGTAATTGGCAGTCTCAGGTGCCTGTCGCATGCTTTTTAGCAAGGTAAGGTCAAATTCCACCATTTCCAATGCCTGTTTCAAAAGTGATTCGTTCTGCTGATTTAAAATACGCATCTGTGAGCCTACTTCTAAAAGCCTGTCACGCTGTTTTGTCAGCTTTTCCTGCTCCGTGGGCTGTTTTTCCAGATAACCGATCATCTTTGTGATGGTAAGTTCATTTGGATCTTTGCCAAGTACGACTGCCATATCGGTCAGTACCTGTGTCCGCTTATGGGAAAGGTTCAAAAGCTCACTTGCTGCATCCTGCTCCTGGATCGTAACCTCTCCGAGCTGTCCGATATCACCTTTGATGACAGCGTCTCTTTTCTGCTCCGCAATCTCTACCAGCTTCTGGTATTCTGCTTCTTCTTTTCCCAAAACATCTAAAAGATCTTCCATTAAACTAGCCACAGTTCATCCTCACTTTTACACTAACGCATTGTACTTTTCCAATAATCTGTTCGCGAAATCATCCATATCCACGTTGTAATTACCAGAGTTGACACTTTCCTTAAGCTGTGCGACTCTATCTTCCCTGATATCCGAAGCTTCTGCCACTGCCTGTTTGGCGATCTGATAATCACGACCGAATGAAGAGATCTGGACTTCATCACGGGCGGCACTTGTCTGATACGTGTTGGCTGCTTTTACCGTTTTGTTCTTATTATATATTTGTGCCACTTGATTATAAGCCTCTATCCGCATAATGGCATCTCCTTTCTTCCTTGAAATTCGCTTTCTAGTTTGTATATCGGTTGAAATCACTTTTTCATTAGCTATTACTTGTAGATTTTATCGGTTTATATTAAAATGGAGGTACCAATTAGGAATAAAATACCAGAAAGAAGAGGATTTTATCATGGATATCGATGTACTGAAAAAATGTGGAAAAAACGTTACTTATAAAAGAGGACAGGTCATCTGTCAGGAAGGAGAGATCGGACATTCCATGTTCATCCTGTTACAGGGAAATGCCAACATTACCATCAACTCGTTCTCCGATCAGGCACAGAATCTCGGCACCTTACAGGAGGGCAGTTTCTTTGGTGAGATGTCATTGTTAGAGGGCAAACCACGTTCTGCCACGATCGTTGCTCTTTCGGACGAAGTCATCGTGCTTGAGATCGCAGAGGAAAACTTCCCGATGCTGCTGCTCAATGCTTCTTCTATTACCTTCCGTATCCTGCTGACGCTCAACAACCGTCTGAACGCCATGCTTGACCGTATCGAAGCAGATGATAAGAAATTCGTTTTCAAATACAAGAGAAATCCGATCTATAACACCATTCAAAAACTGGATGTGCGCAGTTTCCACAATATTTCCCAGAAAGACCCCGATTATGTCTGGGAATTATTAAAATACTTAAGTTCTTCTCTGGAAAAACTCAACCGCGAGTACATCCATCAGATGGAGACAAAATAAATAAGGACCTTACCTATGAAGAAATTTTCCAAACGAATGATTACCCTTTTGATCGCGCTTGCGATCGGATGCACGACCGGAGTGATTTCCTATCTGGAAGTTTTTTCGGAAGCGGATACCATGCTTACCAACTGGATCTATGACCATACCTTTTTTCTGAAGGCAGATCATCGTATCACGATCATTGCCCTTGATGAAAAAAGCACTGCCGAATATGGCAATTACCCCGACTGGGACAAATCCCTGTATGCACAGGCTGTTTCCATTCTGTCCGAAAACAATGCAGCTGTCATAGGCCTGGATTTTACCCTTGCCGAGGATCATTCCGGTGACTCGTCCGGTGCTACTGCTTTGGCAAACGCCTGTAAAGCTGCCGGAAATGTAGTTGCCGCTGCCGGTGCGACCTATGAGTCACCGACAGAACAGCGCAATGACCCTTCCCGGAAGGACGGAACCGAGACACCGGAAGAACAGCCGGGTAATGTTACACCTAAAAACAATGCGAACGATCCAAACATCGACCTGCGTGGTGCCGATGCCTCTATGAAATGGGAGGACCGCAAGATCGATACCCTTCTGTTTCCTTATTCTGATTTACTCGACTGTGTTTCCATTGGTATTGCCAATGCCGCCCAGCAATCGGAAGATGGTGTTGTGCGTAATGCTGCCCTGACAATTGACTATGACGGAACCACTTATGACAGTTTCGCCGTTGCCTTATACCGGTCTTATCAGGATGCGCATAACCGTCTGGTCGTCCTGCCGACAGCAGACCCGGAAGGGCTGATCGGCTTCCATTCAATCCAGGATACCAGCCAGTGTCAGGTCATTTCCTTTGCCGACCTGCTTTCCGGCTCCTATGATGCTTCACTGATCAAGGATAATATTGTAATCATCGGTGAATATAAGGATAATACGACAAACAACAATGCCATTTCTAATTTTATTCATCCAAATCAGAACTGGCAGGAAATCACCACACAGGTTTCCATTTTGCAGGGTTTATTAAATGACAATGTCGTCATTACTGTAAATGAGTTGTTTCAGGCAATCTTTTTTGCCATTATGGCAGCCCTGTTTTATCTGTTGGCCGTCAACCGGAAGCTCTGGGTTACGATCCTTTCCCATATTATTGTGCTTTCCACCTTTATCAGTGTTGGATACGCGTTAAACTATTATGGATATCGGTTATCGCTTCTGATCCCGATCATCGTTTTCCCGTGTATCATTATCATTGAACTGATCCAGCGAACTCTGGTAAGCATCTATGAGAAAAAACGGATGGAATGGACCCTTAAGATGTATGTGGATTCACAGGTTGTCGATGCCATTACCAGCAAATCGCCGGTAGAACTGGCATCCGTCAGCGAACGCCGCCATATTGCAGTACTTTTTGTTGATATCCGTGGTTTTACGACCATCTCTGAGTCCTTAGAGCCGGAGCAGGTCGTTGAGATCTTAAACGAATATCTCTCGCTGGTTGCCACTGCCATTTCTCATTGGGGCGGCACGCTGGATAAATTTATCGGAGACGCTGCAATGGCAATTTTCAATGCGCCAAACGACCAGCCGGATTATGTTCTGTGTGCCGTATGTGCCGCTGCAGAAATTGCTAAAAGTTCAGAGGCACTCCGGCAGAAATTCGAAAAGCGCTTCCACAAAACCGTAAGTTTCGGTATCGGTGTCAACTGTGGTGATGCCATCGTCGGAAACATCGGCTGTAGCAGCCGCATGGACTACACTGCGATTGGTGATACCGTCAATGTTGCAGCGCGTCTGGAAGCGAACGCAAAACCGGATCAGATCCTGGTCAGCCAGTCCGTTATGGATGTGATCTCCCCTTATGTTGCCTCTACACTGATCGGACCGCTTGCCCTAAAGGGAAAAACAAAAACCGTTACCGTATATGAGATCAACCAGATTACAAGTCTGCCGGAGCGCAGTTCCCGCAGTAGAAAGGAGCATCTCCTTGAAAAAACTATATTGCATTCCGAAACTCGATGAACTTTCCCAGTTCATTGCGTTCTCCGAAAAATACAATGCCGGATTTGAATACAACGATTTTTTTCTGCCAGCCATCCTCGATGATCCAGATGAGATAAAAAGGCGGGTCGACATCTACTGCTCGATCAACCGCGACCGCAGTGAAGATACGTTACACGGTGTATTTTTAGATATCTGTGTCAACAGTGACGATCCAAAGATACGGGAAGTCTCGGATTTCCGCATCCACCAGAGCATGGACATTGCAAAAGAACTCGGGGTACGCGCGGTGATCTTCCATACAAATCACATCCCTAATTTCCGGTTACAGACTTATCGGACAAACTGGCTTTCCCGCAATGCCGCATACTGGAAAAAACTGTTAGACGAATATCCCGGTGTGGAAGTCTATGTGGAAAATATGTTTGACGATGAACCGGATCTGCTTCTGGCTCTGGCAAAAGAGCTTTCTGATGTGCCGCACTTTGGTGTGTGTCTTGATTTTGCTCACGCGTATCTGTCAAAAACGCCAATCCAGGAGTGGAGCAATGCACTGCGCCCCTACACCAGACATCTGCATATCAATGATAATTTCCAGATCGAGGACACGCACAATCCGGTCGGAAACGGGTCACTCCCCTGGGAGGTATACCGTGATTTCATCGACGCCTTTTCCCCGGAGGAACGCCCAAGTGTATTGATCGAGGTGCGCAGTTATGAAGACCTGATGGCATCCGTCACTTATATGGAACAAAAAAAGCTCTATCCGTTTTAAACGGACAGAGCTCTTTATTCGGAATTTTATTTTGTCAGGAACTGATCTTATTTTCTTTCTGGTCAAGCAGGCGTTCAAACTCTGCCGCAGGCATCGGTTTATAGTATAAAAATCCCTGTGCTCTGTGGCATCCACAGTCAAGCAGGAAATCCTGCTGCTCTTTTTCCTCAACCCCCTCTACGATAATGCTGACATCTAACTCGTGCAGCATCTGTATCGTATGGCGCATGATCGTCCGGCTCTTACTGTTCCCGATATCAAGGATAAACCCCCGGTCGATTTTGATCTCGTCGACCGGCTGATTTTTTAACATCGTCATCGTGGAATAACCTGTTCCAAAATCATCCATCGACAGGGTAAATCCGCGCTCTTTTAAATATTTCATATTCTCATACAGCACATCTTCCTGCTCGGAGAAACCACTCTCTGTTAATTCAAGCAGAACATACTCCGGTGGTACATGATACTGCGCTGCAAGTCCGACCAGACGTTTTCGGAAATTCCGGTCAAACACATGACTTCTCGAGATATTAATGGAGATTGGAACGATGCGTTTTCCCTCTTCCAATCGTCTTCCGATCATCTCAAATACTTTTGTCCAGATATAAATATCCACATCTATAATGAGTCCATTTTTCTCTAATACCGGTATGAACTGTGCCGGCGAAACGGTATCTCGCTCCGGGTGGATCCAGCGCACCAGTGCTTCGCCTCCTATGATCCTGCCATCTCTCATATCCACTTTAGGCTGCACGAACACAGCAAGCTGATTTTCTTTCAGGGCACCGACAATATCGTTCTCGATCATTTTGTTGAGCATCATCTGATCGCGCATCTTGTCATCAAAAAACGCATATTTGGCATAAAATTTGCCTTTTATCGTATTGAGTGCCATCGTTGCATAGTCTTTCATCAGACTGACCGGCATCGTGTGACTCTCTGCCATACAGATCCCAAATGCCGGAAGCACCTTATATGCGATCTGAAACGAGGTGATCCGCTCGTCAAGCTGTTTTACCACCTCGACCAGATCACTTTTCTTCTCATAGGGAGTCAGGATTGCAAAAATGTCCGCACGAACATGAGAAAGCACTACATGCACTCTCTTTCTCTTCTGCTCCCGCAGGGCATCTGCCACACATTTTAAGAGATCATCGCCTACACTGCGCCCGCAAAACTCATTGATCGATTTAAAATTTGCAAAATCCAGTATGATCATCGCAAATTTCAGTTCCGGGTTCTGCAGCATTTCCTCTGCAGCTTTGTAATTAAATCCACGCAGATTATAAAGTTCCGTCATCATCTGACGATTACTCTCGAGATTATTCTCTGCGAGCTTATGAAGGGAATAAAGATACAACTCAAGCTCTTTTTCGCTCATGGAGTTGATCACCTGCCCTGCAGACCATTCCCTGCTATCCTGTTCTCCACCCATACATCCACACTCTCTGTTTCTGCCCTTTTGTATTTGGGCATTTTCCCATATTTTCCAATATTATTATAACATTGATTGTGGATTTTTCCTAGGTTTAATTGTTCTCTTACTTTGCCTGTCCCTTTTCTCTTTCCTGTGCAGTCAGAGTCTCATTCATGCTTCCGGTACGGTAGCCGCCAAGATCAACGGTCACATAGGCAAATCCGATCTTCTTTAAATAGGAATAGATCTGTGTCCGGTTTTCCTCTTCCATCAACCGCTGCAGTTCCTCCGGCAGCACCTCGATGCGCGCCATCATTCCATGGATCCGCACTCTGACCTGATGAAAACCAAGATCCAGAAGATACTGCTCTGCAAGGTCTACCATGTGCAGTTTTTCCTCGCTGATGGTCTCGCCATACACAAAACGGGAGGATAAGCAGGCAAAAGACTGTTTATCCCAGGTTTTAAGTCCTAACTCTTTGGACAGTTCTCTGATCTCTGCCTTGTTTAAACCTGCCTCCCGGAGCGGGCTTTTGATCTGCAGCTCTTTGACTGCCACAAGTCCCGGACGGTAATCGCCGTTGTCATCCATGTTAGAGCCCTCTGCCACTGCCGCAATGTTATTTTCTTTTGCGATCTCCAGTATTTTTTCAAAGAGTTCATGTTTGCATAAGTAGCAGCGGTTTTTCGGGTTCTGACGGAAGCCTTCGATATCCAGCTCTTCCGAATGGCAGACCAGATGTCTGATGCCGTTCTCCTCACAAAATTCCTTTGCCTCTTTTAATTCCCGCTCCGGAAACGAGCAGGAAGCTGCGGTTACTGCGATCACACGGTCTCCCAATACATTCTGTGCCACTTTTAATAAAAAGGTCGAATCCACACCGCTGGAAAATGCAACTGCAACACTTCCCAAAGATGCAAGATAGTCCTGTAATTTCTGATATTTTTCCTGTAATGTTTCCATATATGTCAATCCTTTCCGGGGTAATATTTTTACAGTTTAAAATGGTCCATTCCGTAACGAATGAACCATTTTTATCTTATCACTATCTATTCTATTATGCTATCTTTTTTTCGCTATACCTGCTACGCCTGCTTAAATTCCAGAACAACCTTGAACAGATCCCCATCCACATACAGATGAAACGTTCCGCCCATCAGTTCCATCAGGCTGTTTGCGATAGAAAGTCCTAATCCGCTTCCCTCCGTATTTCTGGAACTGTCACCGCGCACAAACCTCTCCATCAGTTCGTCGCTGCTGATGTTTAAGGCGTATTTGGATGTATTGCGGAATGTGATCTCTACCTTTCCATCCCTGCTTTCCATATTAATGTAGACTCTGGTGCCCGGCTGTGCATATTTGCAGATATTGTTCATCAGGTTGTCAATGACACGCCAGAAATGTCTGCCATCTGCCATGATATAGACCGGCTCCTCCGGTTTTTTGATCTGCAGATCCAATTCTGCTGCCTTCGTGCGCTCTTCAAATTCTCCCACAGTCTGTACCATAAAGACACCCGCTTCGAGCCGTTCAAGATGAACCGGCAGATTTCCGGTAGATGCCTTGGATGCCTCCATCAGATCTTCGATCAGTTTTTTCAGTCTTGCGGACTGGCGTTCCAGTACCTCCAGGTATTCCTCCGCGGTCGGATTATCCAGCTTTTCTTTTTCCAACAGATCAACATAATTGATGATCGAAGTCAGCGGTGTTTTGATATCATGAGAGACATTTGTGATAAGCTCCGTCTTAAAACGCTCGCTCTTCATCCGCTCATCGACCGCTTTTGACATTCCCTCGCTGATGCTGTTGATCGCCTCTCCATGGCGTTTGAAGTCAAACATCATCTGTGAGGTATCGATCTTGTGTGCCAGATCGCCTTTTGCAATCCGTTCCCCGCCGTCTTTCAGATGTTTCATCTGGACTGCTGCACAGATGATCACGACCGTGATCGCAGTTCTTTCGATCAGCCAGACAAAAAGTAACATCGGAAGATCATACTGCAGGATCAGGATGCCGAAAAATTCAAAGACCATCAGTACCGCCAGCACAATAATGATACGCCAGAGAAATGCAATATTTTCCCATGCCATACGGAAAAACCGGTTGACCGGTGCAAGTACTTTATAGAGCAATGTGTTTCTCCACCATTTTCCCTGCTTTATGCGGACTGCGGCACTTAAGAGATACCACAGGAACACCCATCCAGCTACAAGCGTTAAGAATATGACAATCTGTAAAAATGGCGTTTCCGGTAACTGGTAACCGATTTCGCTCATGACGACAAGCAAAACAAATTCCACACTGAAAAATAATATCGTCTCCACATCAAACCACATCTTATCCCATGGCATGGCGACGATCTCATCCGTTCCTTTTCGGTGTCCTGCTGCGCAAAGCAGAAATACAAATGTCCCAATCCCCAGTGCCAGTGTTACTGCAAATATTACAAACACCAGATACCGCCATCGATATGCCAGTGTGACGAGCGTATTTGCCTGCACGTACATATCAGCCGAATTCCAGGAATATCCGATACCATCCGGAAGTACCGAAACCACAATATAATGTTTTCCCTTCTCTCCTGTGTTTACATGCAGCGTATAATTTGCGTCCAGATAATAATCATCTGTACCTGCACTTACCACTTTGGCACCATTTCCTGTATCAATGTCTGTGACCTTATCCGCATCAATTTCCCGGATGCCGCTAAGGACAAGCTTTCCAAGCATTTTTCTGTCAAGACCGATATTATCAAGCATTACAAAAGTGAACTCATTCTGGGAAAGGATCTGACTTACATGCTCTATCGTACTATCATCCAGCTCTCCCTGCAGCTGCCTCCCCTGCGGTTCCAGATAATACGTTTCCGTTGTTGTACTCGTCGCAGTATCCGCTGTCATATATCCGCCGGATGCAACATTTTCGCCACCCTCTTCGTAAGCTGTTGTCGCTTCCGAAACGGATGGTTCCTGTTCATACACCTGTTTTTCCGCATTATAGTAATAATAGTATTCAGATCCATCCCATTGCAGTGCTACCTGCTGTACCGGGTAATATTGATTTTCCACTCCATAATACAGTATTCCGGTTTTCTTATCATAGCCAATCGTATCCACATACAGGCTTTTCCAGTTGTCGGACATATGCGTTACCCATGCCGATCCGAACAGAAATCCATCTTCGTAATGCAGCTCTGTACTGTCTGAGATGTCAATTCCAGAACTTCTGATGTCATTTGCAGAAATCTTTTTTGTAAAATTGCGTTCCAGATAATTTTCTGCTTTATTCAGATCGATTCCTTCCAGATCCTGTGCTTCTATAATTCCATAACGGTAACTTTTTCCCTCAAATGCCTTTTCGTTTGCATTTTTATACCCGGACAGGTAATTTTTTAAAGCAAGAATTGCATATCTGCTGCTTACCTCTCCGATCATCCGCTCTTTTACCTGCTCTTCTGTTTCTGTATATATGCCTTCCCCTGTCATTGCCATAATTACTGCAGCACTTGCGACACATCCCACCGCACATATAGTCAATATAATCCACGCTGCAAATTTTGCTGCGGCAGAGCTCTTCCATTTTTTCATAGAATTCTCCCTTCCTCTTTTCTGTTTCGTTAATCTCCGATTTTATAGCCACGCCCCCAGACGACTTTCAGATAACGCGGCTCTGCCGGATTGTATTCTACTTTTTCCCGAAGATGCCTGATATGTACCGCAACCGTATTCTCTGTTCCATAGGGGTTATCCTTCCAGACTTCCTCATAGATCTGGTTCGGTGAAAATACCTGCCCCGGATGTTCCATCAGCAGTTTTAAAATGTCGTATTCTGTGCGGGTAAGGGAAACCGGCTCTCCATCCAGTGTCACCTGCTTGGTGCGGTCATCCAGTTCGATCCCTGCTATGCTTAACGTCTCTTTTTTGATGTTTCCTCCGCCAAGCTGCATATACCTCCGCAGCTGCGATTTGACCCGCGCCTGCAGTTCTACCGGATTAAACGGCTTTGTCACATAGTCATCCGCTCCGACGGTAAGTCCCAGGACTTTATCTGTATCCTCGCCCTTTGCTGTAAGCAATATGACCGGAACATTGGATGTCTCCCTGATCTTCGTCATTGCTGTAATTCCATCCATCTGCGGCATCATAATATCCATCAGCACCAGATGGATCTCCTCTTTTTCCAAAACCTCTAACGCTTCTTCCCCATTATAGGCACAAAACACTTCATAACCATCTGCGGTCAGATAAATCTTAAGTGCAGATACAATATCTTTTTCATCGTCGCATACCAGTATGTGATACATATTCTCCTCTTTTCCGTCTTTTCGGACTTTTATGATCATGGTTTTATTGTAACGGAATAATTATGAATTTCCAATCAGTCAAAACATTAAGATTTGATGAAGACATAAAAATAGGGCCGGTGCTTTTCACAAATTATTTGCACATAATTTGTGAAAGGCGCCAGCCCCCATTTCACTTATTTCTGATTTGCCGGCTCCATATTTACGGAACGTCCTTTGATCTTGGCATGTTTCATTGCCTCTAAGACTTCTTTTCCGTATTCTCTTGGAACTTCAACAAAAGTATATTTATCGTACATATCGATTGCTCCGACCAGTTTACCCGGCATACCGGACTCCCCTGCCACGGCACCTAAAATATCGCCCGGCTTGATGCGGTCTTTTTTGCCGACATTAATAAACAGACGTACCATGCCCTCTTCGGCACCGGTATTGTCAAAATCAAATTCCTCGTCCCTGTCATTGTCCAGATTGACCTGTCCCAACGCCTGCTTTAAGAATGCTGCTGCAATATCCATGGCGGTGTAATCGGAATCATTGATCTGTTTCTCAATGATGTCTATCATATCTTTGAGATTCTCCTCATCTATGATACGTCCGATCTCATCCATAACTTTCTCTGCCTTGATCTGCGCCACATCATCACTGGATGGAATCGGCATGGCAACGATCTTGGTCTTGCAGTAACGCATGATGTCTTTTAATTTGTATACTTCTTTTCCCTTTACGAAAGTAAATGCACGTCCCATACGTCCGGCACGTCCGGTACGTCCGATCCGGTGTACATAGTACTCGTCATCCTGTGGAATATCATAGTTGAACACTGCCTCTACGTCATCGACATCGATTCCTCTCGCTGCAACATCTGTCGCGATCAAAATCTCTGTCTTTCCGGTACGGAACCCTCTCATTACGCGGTCACGCTGGGTCTGCTTCATATCTCCGTGAAGTCCTTCTGCAAAATAGCCTCTGCCCTGCAGTTCCTCAGTCAGTTCGTCTACCATCCGCTTGGTGTTACAGAATACCAGAGAAAGCTTTGGATTGTAGTAGTCTAACAGTCGGGTCAGCACTTCCACTTTGTCTTTTCTTTTTACATCATAATAATACTGCTCAATGCTTGGCACCGTGAGTTCTTTTTTTACCACCTTGATCGTAACGGCATCATGCTGATACTTTTTGGTGATCTCTAAGATCGGCTTTGGCATCGTTGCAGAGAAAAGCACGGTCTGTCTGTCTTCGGTCGGGATATACTCTAAGATTGTCTCGATATCCTCGCGGAATCCCATATTTAACATCTCATCTGCTTCGTCTAACACGATCGTGTTTACTGCTTCGCAGCGGATCGTCTTTCTGCGCAGATGATCCATCACACGCCCCGGCGTACCGATAATGATCTGTGCACCGCCCTTTAATGCCCTGATCTGGCGGTTGATCTCCTGTCCGCCATACACCGGCAGGATCTTGATCCCGTGCATGTATTTTGCCAGTTTCCGGATCTCATCTGCTACCTGAATGGCCAATTCTCTGGTCGGTGAAAGAATGATCACCTGTGTCTTTTTATTATTCGGATCTACTTTGTGTAAAACCGGTATACCAAAAGATGCTGTCTTTCCTGTTCCTGTCTGTGCCTGTCCAATCACATCTACACCAGACATAACAACCGGTATTGCCTGACTTTGAATCGGAGTTGCTTCTTCAAATCCCATTTCTGCGATCGCACGCAGTACCTGAGGATACAAATCTAGTTCGTCAAATCTAACTGTTTCCATTTATTTCTCCATTTTTACCAATTCTATTTATGCGCAACATTCCAAATTTAGCATACCACCCGGTATTTGTCAATCATGGATTATGTAACCCCTCCCCTCTGACAGGTATGGGGTATTTCTTATGGCAAGCAACCGAAAAAGTGTTTCACCCATTTCTGCGTTTCTGATCCTGCTACTGCTGCGTACTCTTTTGTAAAAATGTGATCATTCGATTGCGGGTTTTCACTATACTATATGCTGCTTTTTTGTATTGGTTCCTCTATCCCGCTCTTTAATACATTAGAATGTAGATCTCCCAGCACGATATTGTTCCGCGCCTTGCGTTTTACCTGATACAGCATTGCATCTGCCACATGTAAAAAATCCCAGCTTTTATTTTCTTCCCGCGGCATATCAAAACAGATTCCCTGTGAAATGGTTACCACGGCTGCCGCCTTGGAGTACTCATGCGCGATCTTTAACGCCATGATGTTTTCCCGAAGTTTTCTTGCTTTGTCATATACTGCCTCTTCCGTCATTCCTTCATAGATGATGATAAACTCATCACCACCGTATCTCGCACAGAAAATATCTTCCTGCTGTATCTTTGCAAGCTCTCCCGCGATCGCAAGGATGCAGGCATCGCCCGCCTGATGACCGTAATTATCGTTGTATTCCTTGAAATAATCAATATCCAGGATCTCCATCGCAAGTGTCGCGCCACGCTCCACTGCACGCTCAAAGGTCTGCGCGGAGTAATCATTTAAGCGGAACCTGTTTGCCAGATGAGTCAGCGGATCGGTCTCGGATTTTTTGAGCAGACGTTCATTTGCCGCCTCTGCCTCCAGTCTCCTCTGGTTTGCACGCTCTAAGGAACTTCTGACATTTAACATGTTTCCGATCATGTACTGATTTTCCCGCTCCATGATCTCGGTCAGTTCATAGTACATTCCGGTCTCTTTGAGATAATTTTCATTGTCATGTTTTTTGCGGTACCATTTGATCTTTAATGATACTATTTTCCGCTGCAAGTTGATAATCTTGGCTGTTTTCGTCATTTTTTCAAGAATGTGAATGATATCCCAAAATTCAGGGTCCTTTCCGATATCAAGCAGAAGCTCTTCAAAATCATAAAGATCGTCAAAGATATCCATGACAGCCATATCCACATCCATATTGGCATGCACTTTCTCAATACACTCTTCGCACAGGGCGATCTTGCCGGTGGCGTTATAATAACGTGCCTTAAAACAGAGGACATAGATCCGCTCTGTTTTATGCAGGGTATACCAGTAATATTTATCGATATGTTCAATGCAGTCCTGCGCCTGTTCCAGCCGGCTCGCCTGCAGATAACACCTTCCGAGATTTGCATAGGTACAGGTCATAATGCTGGCATAGTCATCCAGTTCGCGCTGCTGTTTCATCGCATTTTTGACTTCTTCGAAATATTTTTGTGCAACCTTGTGCTGTCCGTTTGTCATGTAAAGCGTTCCGAGATTCAGATTGATGATGATCTCCTGCTGCTTTAAGTCATATTTCTTGCAGTAATTTAATCCGGTCAGGTAATAGTCCATGGCGATCGGCGCATTGCCACGGTTTAACGAGGTGATCGCCATGATATTATACGCCTCTGCTACCTGCCTCCATTGTTTTGATTCATCCAAGTATGTAATTGCCCTTGTGATATAGCGGAATAATTTTTCTCCATCATTCAGCAGATAATAGGTTTCTCCACTGTAAAAACAGGCAAAGCCAAGCAGTCTGACGTCTTCGGTTTCCGTCGCATATTTTTCGATCTCTGCGCAGTACTTTAATACCTCGGCAGCGTTGACACCACGGTTCTTCTGTACCTGTTCCATCCATTCTTTCACTGTTTCCTGATATCCACTCTGATCCATGAGAAGTCCCATCCTTTCTTACTGATCTGACAGCGGGGATGCAACGTTTTCCCGGCATTCCCCTTTATTCATGATAATAGAATGTTCCCGAATCGTACCTTCTATTATTATAGGGAAGCCGGGCATCGGTTGCAAGTGAAGAATCTGTGTCGTTACTGAAAATATTCGACCGGATCGACCGGGGTTCCATCTTTTAACAGCTCAAAGTAGAGATTGCATCCCTCCACCGCAAAATACTTGGTCGGCTCTGCAAGATAGCCCAGTACATGTCCTGCCTCCACATAATCGCCCACATCGAAATTTAATTCTTTTAACTGCCCGTAGATTGCCTGATAGCCATCGCCGAGGTTCACCGTAACCGTACATCCGGTCACTTCATCATTTTCGATCCCCTGGATCTGTCCGCGTGCGACGGAATATACCTTATCATTGACCGCACCTGCGATCACAACTGCCGGATTGTACTTATACTGGTCCAGTGTCGCAAAATAAACAGTCGAGTCCATGCTGTAATTTAATATGACATCGCCCTCCATCGGCCAGGTTAAACCGGTATCCGCAGAAAAATGGAGCGGATCAACGGTACTCGCGGTGTTTTTCGTCTGCGTTTCTTCTTCCTCTGTTTCGGTCTCCTGTGTCTCCTCCGCTTCCGCCACCTCATCGGCAGCCTCTGCCGCATTTTCTGTCTTTGGCGGGATCACCGCAGATGCCTCATGGAGTTCTTCGGTGTCAGTTTCTGCCGCCTTCGCCGCTTCTTCCTGACTGCTCTTTAACTCCTCGGCAAATTCTGCCTCCATCTGCTGTCTTTCATCCTCCTGCTTATTGCTGTAGATCACAGTCGTTCCTATGGCAGCAATGACAACCAGTGCGCCTGCGATGACATACTGTTTTCTTCTAAAAAAACCTTTCATTTAATTCACCATCCTCTTCCTAGTTTTACCTATAGTCTTTCCGAAAAAGAATGGTTTATACATGTTCTATTCCTTTTGTGTCAATTCCGCGCCAGGGTAAAAATAATTTAAAATTTCAAAATGATCTTTTCCCTCTCCGGCAAGTACGCCTGCCATATGCTGGCTCATGCCAAAACCATGCCCGACGCCCTGTGAAACGATCCGGATCTTATCGCCGGTCTCTGCGATCATAAGGCATGCTGAGTTTAGCTGCATTGCCCTGCGGAATGCTTCTCCCTCATATTCGGTATCTCCGACCGTAACGGTAAGCGCGTATCCCGCAGTGTCTCTTGTCTTTACCTGCACCTGCGCCACATCGTCAATGACCGCCTCTTTAAATGCTGCCTTTACCTTTTGTAAAAATTCTGATTTTTCCCAGTAATATACGGACAGATACCCTTCTGCCGCGGCATCATCATGGCAGTCGCAGCCCGTCAGATAGGGCATCGGAACCTGTCCATATAATTCCTGCATCGTTCTTGTCGTTCCACTGCTGATAGCATGATACGCCGCGTAGACGTAATCGCCCTGCCAGAGCAGCACTTCCCCCGCGGTATCTTTCACACACTGTCTGAACTTTTCATACACCGCTTCATAATCTTCGCCAAAAATGTCCTGCATTTCCTGTAAGCTCATCCGGTCGGGCTCCTTCGCGCCTTTCTGCTTTGCATCCAGATAGTTTGTCCTTGCGATCACGCACTGCGCGCGCAATACCTCTTCCTCTGCATTCACACTGATCTCCTTTGCCAGCATCCCGATCAGAACCTCTTCCGGTACACAGTCTGCTGTCTGCCCGGCGGCGGTTCCAATGCCGCCAAGCAGGATGTCAAGCCTCCGATTCTGGAGTAAAACAGTAATAAGCAACGGAAGCAGCAAACATATGACAAGTGCAGATATTTTCCCCTGTTTTCTTGCCTTTCTTCTATATTTTTTCATAAAAAATCTCCCTGTCCATTTACTATATGAGACAGGGAGTGAAACTATTCTGCTGTTATTTGATTTTGTGTTTGATGATATTGGACAGCTTGGCAAACTGCTGCAGGGTCAGTGCCTCCCCACGGATCGTGACCGGAACCCCAAGTTCCGTGATGCTTTCCTGTATCTCTTCTTTGGAAAGCCGGATCCCCGGTGCATTGCTTAACCCGTTTGCCAGCGTCTTTCTGCGCTGGTTGAATGACGCGCGGATGATCGCAAACATCAGCTTTTCATCTTCCACATCCACCGGCACCGTATCGTGGCGGGTCAGACGGATCACTGCACTTCCGACATTCGGGCGCGGCATGAAACAGTTGGGCGGTATATTGGCAACGATCTCCGGTTTTGCATAATACTGCACTGCCAGAGAAAGCGCGCCATAGTCTTTGGTTCCCGGTCCGACCTGCATGCGGTCTGCTACCTCTTTCTGTACCATAACTGTAATGCTCTCGATCGGTACATGACTCTCAAACAGTCCCATGATGATCGGTGTCGTAATATAATATGGCAGATTTGCCACTACTTTGATCGGGTTTCCGCCGTTGCGTTCCCTGGCAAGCTTTGCGATATCAAGTTTTAAAATATCCTCATTGATGACCGTTACGTTATCGTACGCCCCGAGTGTATCCTGCAAAATCGGGATCAGGTTCTGATCGATCTCAACCGCTACAACTTCTCTCGCGCTCTCGCAGAGATACTGGGTCATGGTACCGATACCCGGCCCGATCTCTAAGACAAAATCCTCTTTGGTCACACCCGCGGATGCTATGATCTTGTCTAATACATGGGTATCGATCAAAAAATTCTGTCCGAATTTTTTTTGAAAATTAAAATGATATTTTTGCAGTACCTCAATGGTATTCTGCGGGATTCCAAGTGTTGCCATTCGTCTCTCCGTTTCGAAGTAATCTTCTATCTGCCGCCCTCTAATCTTTCATCAAACAGGCGGTCTAAAAACTCTGCATACAATGCCTCATAGGTCTCATGAAAGATCTGTGCGATCCCTGCTTTTCCATTGTCTGACATCTGCGCTTCCTCATAAATAGCAAATGCCATCTCATATAATTCCGGGTTTTTATCGTAAAAAATCTCTGTCAGCCCATCCTGAAAGGAAAACTGGGCTTCCTGTGACAGGTTGTCCTTAAAATCTGCCTTGGAAATGCAGTTCTTCTCCTCATAATCGGACAGATAGATATGTCCTCCCGCAGAAGTGACAAAATCTTCAAACATCCCTTTTACATCTTCATAGGTTACCGGCACATAATTTTCTGCCCAGTAACGGTCAAATGCTTCCCGATCCGGAAACTGCTCAAAAATATCTGGTTCCATTTTATTTACTCCGTTCTTTTCTTTCTTTTTGCATGTACCACCCATTATATACAAAAGAATACGATCTGGCAAAAGATTTCTGCTATTCTTCGCGGAACATCTCGATAATGTTTTTCAAACGTACCATATTCTGTCTGTTGTTTTCTACCAGACTGCTGTTTCCTTCTACCACGCCCGCTACATCCAGGGTCTTTTGTGCAATATCGGTAACACCGTTTGCTGCTTCATCAATCGTAGTATTGACACTCTCCACTGCCTCAGCAATGTTGACGATCGCATCAAGTAATGTATTGATCTGGTCGCTGATCACCGTCATATCAGTGTCAAATGTAACAGCATCATCATTGTATTGATTTGCCACAACCATAAACTCTTCGTAATCTTTTAATACTGTATTTTCCAGGAAATCCATACTTTCCTGCAAGCAGGTCGTCATATTTTCAACCGCATGATTTACCTCTTTGATAATATCATTGATGTTGCCAACCGTTGCGGATGTCTGAGATGCCAGTTGTCCGATCTCTCCTGCTACGACTGCAAATCCTTTTCCTGCTTCGCCCGCTCTGGCTGCTTCGATTGAGGCATTGAGTGCTAACAGGTTTGTCTGGCTGGAAATCTCAAGAATTGCCTGTGTAAACTGATTGATCTTCTCTACTGCCTTTGCTTCTTCCATGGCATCTGCAGTCTTTTTCTGCACATTTTCATACATCTGTGTGGTCTTATCCGTGGCAACCCTGGTCTTTTCTTTTAGTTGTAATGCGCGCTCTTTAACCTCCGCAGAACCATCTCTGCCCTCTCTGGATCGTCCTTCGATCTCCGTTGCACGCTCTTTGATATCTCCGACGGTCGCATTGACATTTTCCATCGTGGAAGCAGTCTGCTCCATTGCTGCAGCCAGTTCCTGTGTCGTATCCGAGTTTGCCTCACTCATCTCATTCACACGGGTTGTCGTATCGGAAAGCTGATCCATCGTCACATTCAGATCACGGTAAGTCGTCTTGATATCTGCCACGATCGCTCTTAAATTTTTCCTCATCTGATGCAGCGACCGTGCCATATTAGCGGTTTCATCTTTTCTCTTGTACAGTTCTTCATTGGCACTGTTATGTGCAAAGTTAAACTGTGCTGTCTCGGATACGATCTCTGTGATCTGGCGGATCGGTTTGATCAGAATACGGCTCACCACTGCACCAATGACAACGGCAAGAATAAGTGCAATGATAATTCCCCGCATAATGAGGTTTGCAAGATTTACTGCCTCTAAGCGCAGCTCTCTTCTTGGTGCTGTCAATATGTATTTCATGCCGTTTTCCAGCGTGCTGTAACACATGCTCTTGTCGGTACCATCCATCTGATATTCAAAAATAGTATCTTCTGCCTGTGGATCACTCAGTACACTTGCAAATTCATTTGCATTTGACACAACACTGGAAAGATCCGTACCCATTTCTATGTCTTTGTGATATAAAATGGTTCCGTTTTCATCCGTCAATGCTGCAGATCCACTTTCAAAAATGGCCGAGGAATCTACCACATCCGTTAATTCCTGATAATCAATATCCATACCTACGATACCGATGGACTGATCATTGACATAGATTGGAATGACATACGAGATCATATAAACATCGACATTGGCATTGTAATAAGGAGACATCCAGGTTGCCGCCTTGTTCTGGACCGGAATATAATACCAGCCTACATGCTCGACATCACTGGAATCATACATCGAAAAATCGGTCGGTGTTACGCTCTCAAACGCTTCCGCACTGCTGTTTCTGGTTAAAAACAATCCGCTTTCCGGTTCGGTAAACTCCGGATTGTACCGGATATATGCAGTAAGTGCGCCCTCGGTGTGAGAAGCTGCCTCAAGCAGGACATCCTTCATCTCTTCCGTATACGCATCAACATAACTCTTGTCCTTCTGGAAAGAGGAAACATCCGTCAGTTTTAATGCTGCGATACTGTATACCGTGTCAACAGACTGCTCTACCTTTTCCATCTTCTGATCCAACTGCTCGCTTTTATTTTCGCAGTACATCTGCATTTCCCGCTTAGAGTCCTCATAAGAAGTTACAAAGGAATTGTAAATTGCTATTCCCCCACAGATCCCAATCGTCATCAGCGCACATAATAAAACGGCAATCACAATTTTCGTTTTGATTGATTTCATAATGCCCCTCCATTTTTCATACAATTCCAAAATTCTACTTTTATTTTACCACATATGAATAGCGTAGGATATATTTTTTCTAAAATTTTGTATTATTTTTTCGAACAAATATTCGTTTTTTCTCTTGCAACCTTGCACTCCCTGTGCTATATTATTTTCGAACATATGTTTTATTTCGATAAAGGATGGTTTGGATAATGAACATACAGAAAAATATGTCTCTGATGGAAAAACTTGCGATTTTAACCGATGCGGCAAAGTATGATGTTGCATGTACCTCGAGCGGTGTCGACCGGAAGGGGAACGGCACTGGCATGGGCAATTCCATCTCCTGCGGGATCTGTCACACCTTTTCCGCAGACGGCAGATGTATCTCTCTGCTTAAGATCTTATTTACAAATGAGTGTATCTTCAACTGTGCCTACTGTCAGAACAACTGCAACTCCGACATCCCACGTGCTTCGTTTACCCCGGACGAAGTCTGTGAACTGACGATGGAATTTTACCGCAGAAATTATATTGAGGGACTTTTCCTAAGTTCGGGCATTTTAGTCAGCCCCAATTACACCATGGATCTGATCTACCAGACCCTCGCAAAACTGCGGCATGTGCACCACTTCAACGGCTACATCCATGTCAAAGCCATTCCCGGTGCCGACCCGCTTCTGATTGAAAAGGCAGGCTATCTGGCAGATCGTATGAGCATTAATTTAGAGCTCCCTACCGCAGACAGTTTAAAGAAACTTGCACCTTATAAATCCAGAACAACCATCTTAAAGCCAATGCGGCAGATCCAGACCGGTATCACGGAAAACAAAGATGAAGTCGCTCTCTACCGCTCCGCTCCCCGATTTGTTCCTGCCGGACAGAGCACACAGATGATCATCGGTGCAACCCAGGAAAATGACTATCAGATCATGCGTGTAGCCGAGAGCCTCTACCAGAATTTTGACTTAAAAAGGGTATTCTACTCCGCCTTTGTCAATGTAAACCACGACTCCAACCTCCCGGTTCTCCCCGGAGGCCCGCCTCTGCTGCGTGAACACAGACTGTATCAGGCGGACTGGCTGTTACGCTACTATGACTTTACCGTGGACGAGCTTCTCTCCGAAAGCCGCCCGGATTTCAATATCTATTTAGACCCAAAATGTGACTGGGCACTGCGCCATCTGGAATGTTTTCCAGTGGAGATCAACCGTGCCGACTACCGCACACTGCTTCGAGTTCCCGGGATCGGAGCAAAATCAGCTTCGCGCATTGTAAAAGCGAGACGCTCCGGCAAACTCACCTTTTCTGATCTCAAAAAGATCGGCGTTGTCTTAAAGCGTGCTCTCTATTTCATCACCTGTTCCGGTCAGATGATGTACCATACCAAACTGGAAGAGGATTATATCTGTCGCAACCTGCTGGCAGATAAGACACAGATCCCACGGGAGATCAGAGAGGCCGGCTACGAGCAGCTTTGTCTGTTCTCCTGACATCAATATGGAGGTAATTATGTATTGTTTTCTCTGTGAAGACAGCCCAAACGGTATTTTCAGCGGCATCTATGATGCCTGGGCTTTTAAGATCAAACAGAATCAGCTCTTTAAACAGGGAGTGGTTTCTTCTCCCTGCACCCATGCCGATCTTTCTGTGCGTTCCTCACAACCGGACAACTATGAACTTTTCTGTGAATATATCCCGGTAGGCACCTCTGCTGAGAAGTCAGAAAAAGTCGCCGCTACCATTCTAAAGAGGCTCGGACAGGAGTTTTACGAGGTGCTGCTGACTGCCATCCTCTCCTTCCCTCTTTCTGATACCGCGGGCATCGATAAAGCCGATGCCGCCTACCACACGGTTGCGCTGGCTCTCTCGTCCCCTGCGGCAGAAAAGGTTTTAAATCATCTGACCGACCCTTATATCCACCGGATCTTTGTCCTGT
Organism: Roseburia sp.; assembly: GCA_050874505.1. Taxonomy (GTDB): domain Bacteria; phylum Bacillota; class Clostridia; order Lachnospirales; family Lachnospiraceae; genus Roseburia. The sequence goes on from JBNMKU010000006.1 coordinate 23,148, forward strand.
CACGCGCTACCAGTCAGGAAGCACACCATCTCAAAGGCTTTCTGCGTTTCAGTGAACTGGAAAACGGTGTTTTATTTTCAGTGATCCATCCAAAAAATAATGCCCTGCCAATTCTGGCAGAGCACTTTACGGACCGTCTTCCGACGGAAAATTTTATGATCCTGGATGAAAATCATCAACTGGCAGCCATCCATGCTGCCGGAAAAAATTTTATGTTGGTGGATGCCTCGGGGATCGACCCAAAGCTGTTTTCCAGATACAGCCAGACCGAGGAACGCTACCGCGCCCTGTGGCATACTTTTTTTACCCATATCGCCATTGAAGCCCGTATCAACCCGGAGCTTCAGACAAACAACATTCCAAAACGATTCTGGGGAGATACCGTTGAACTGGCTAGTTTACTTTCGTAAACAGTGCTCTGGCATTCTGCTCCGTCACATGCTCAACCTGTTCCGGTGTCACACCTTTCAGTTCTGCGATCTTTTGTACCACGAACGGAAGATAGGAGGAGTCATTCCGTTCCCCGCGGTGTGGTTCCGGTGCCATATAGGGGCAATCTGTCTCCAGCAGGATCCGCTCTAATGGAATCTCTGCTACCGTCTCTTTTAATTTTTTTGCATTTTTGAAGGTCACAACACCGCCCACTCCGATGTAGTAGCCCATTTTGATAAATTCCAGTGCCATTTCTTTCGAATAGGAATAACAGTGGATAACTCCTGGTATCTCGCCGGCATTATGCTGCTTCATCACTTCCATGGTGTCGGCTGCCGCATCCCTGGAATGGATGATAACAGGAAGAGATGCTTCCCGCGCCAGCTCTAACTGCCTTGCGAACCAGTACCGCTGCTTTGCCTGTACTTCTTCCTCTTTGTCCCAGTAATAATCCAGTCCGATCTCGCCAACTGCAACGGTCTTTTCCTTTTTTGTCTGCGCAGAAAGCCACGCAAAAGTTTCCTCGTTCAATCCGGAAATGTCGCTCGGGTGTACGCCAACTGCCGCATAAACAAAATCATACTGTTCTGCCAGTGCAAGCGTTGTCTCTGTCGTCTCGATCGATGCACCTACGTTTATGATGCGTTTAATGCCGTTTTCTGGCATTGCAGAAAGTAACTGGTCTCTGTCTTCTGTAAAACGCTCATCATCATAATGAGCATGTGTCTCAAATATCATAGTCTAAGTTCCTGCCAATCTTATTTTTCTTTTATAAAGAAATATCTACGCTGCCCCCGACAAACGATGTCGTTGACGGAGTAGAAGATACCGTACTGCCCGTAGCCGTGCTTCCTGTCACATTACTTCCTGATGTATAGCCGCCGTCCATCTGTTCTGCCGCCTGTTCAGCTGCCTGCTGTGCCTGCAGCTGCATCTGTGCCTCACTGAGCATTGCCGCCTGCGCAGAAAGATCATATACCACCCCATCCGTCTGGGTGTAACCCCCGGATCTCTGGGCATCCATCTGACCTTTTAAGTATTTCATATCGGCTTCGTTGATCTTGCCTAACTCTTCCCTCCGGTGTGTACGGCGTTTCTGCAACATCTGCTGACGTCTGGTCTTCTTTGCCTGTACTTTATGGATTGTCTCGATCCGCACTTTTTCTTTTAAATGTTGTTCCTTACTTGCGACACGGCGTTTTACCTCTCCCTTGACTTTTTGTTTCTCCGCGCGGTTCTTCTGGTTATATTTCCGTTCCTCACGTTCTTCTTCTTTAAGGTTCTGCATCTTGCTCTGTGCACATTCTACCATCCGTTTTGCATGTGCAAGCGCATTTGCGATCTCCCTGCTGTCATAATTGCCGGTCGCCGCCATCCGTTTTAACGTATTTACCTTTGACTTTGCCCGGGAAAGTGCCGTTGCTGCGCCCTGCGGTTTTTTTGCCCGCATAAGCTGGCTTGAAACATCCCTGTAATTATAATTCAGCCTCTTTTTTGTGCCCGATCTTGTCGTTGTTCTTGTGATCTGAGCACCTGTCATCACCTGATTTTTAACGGATACGCTGCCCATGGCAAACAGATCACTGCCTCCTCCCATACCGGTTCCATTTAATGTTACTCCCATGACTCATTCCTCCCACCTGGGTCTGCCATCCAAGTCTGCAGACTTTAAACTGCTCTATGCTTCCAATGTGATCTCTTCCATATCGTAGTACACGCTTACTTCTTTTTTATCGTACATTTTGAAAAATTCTTTCATGATCTTATCTACGATAACCTTTGCTTCCTCGCTCTGCTGAACATTTAAAAGCACCAGCCGCTGTGTACTGCTGTATTTGATACTGATATCTTCACTCCGAAGAGTCAGGACGATCGCCCGCTCCAACAGGATCATAACGCGCTCCCGTTCCTCGACCGTGACATTTTCATCATTTGCCGCCATTGTAAACAGAAGGAGCTGCAGTGTGCGCGGTTCCCCGCCTTCTGACTGCTTTAACAGCTCCGAAATATTTTCCATCTCCGGGCAGACATCTTCCATCTGCTTCTGCCAGTCATTTTCCTGTTCCATCAGCTGTTTGAGTTGTTTCAGATCAGCACCTGCATATTCCCGTTTTTCCGGCAGTGTATCCTGATAGCAGAAATACTGGCTGCCTCCATTCATCTTGGCAACATACAATGCCTTGTCTGCCTTTAGCAGCATCTCATCAAAGTTTTTATATTTTTTCTCTTTTACCGCAAGGACACCCACCGATACGGAAAGTAATTCGGTTTCATACTGGGCTTCCGCCATCTGTCCGACTTCCCTCATAAAGCGTTCCATTGCCTCTGTTGCCGCTTCATTTGTTGTGATATCAGGAGAAAATGCTACAAATTCGTCGCCACCAAAACGTACCACGATAATATTTAAACTGATATTTTTCATCGCGGCTGCGATCATTTTCAGGAAAATATCTCCGGTCACAAAACCTGCCTGTTCATTTACTGTTCTGAAATGATCCACATCCAGTAAGATCAGGCAGCCGCTTTTCCGCTCTGCCGCCTCCTGTAAAATCTTCTGCCCATATGTCCTGTTATAAACACCGGTCAGTTCGTCCATAATCCGCTTTTCTGCCGCCTGTTCCTCCTGATGTTCCATGACACGGCTTAAAATAGTAGAAACATCATCCATTTCTTCTTTTTCATCCTCCGGGCGGAGGTTTTCCAGACGGTGTTCCTCGATCAGTGTGATAAGTGCCTGCACGGCCTTTGGATCAAACTGCGTTCCCTTGCCCTTTTTTAATTCCTCTAACACTTTTTCATCACTTAAATGTTTTCGGTAGACACGGTTGCTCGTCATCGCATCATAGGCATCGGCAACTGCTATGATCCGTGCGATCGGAGGGATCTCTTCTCCCTTCAAGCCATCCGGATAGCCCTTTCCATCGTACCTTTCGTGATGATACTTTGCACCGATATCGATATCTTTTAACATTCCGATATCCTTTAAAATCTCAGCACCGATCACTGTATGCTGCTTCATGAGCTGATACTCTTCCTGTGTCAGCTTGCCCGGTTTGTTTAAAACAGAATCCGGCACACCGATCTTTCCGATATCATGCAGCAATGCAATGGAGCAGATATCCTGGATCTCCTGCTCAGATTTACCAAGCTCTCTTGCGATCGCAGCGGAATACTCGGACACACGTCTGGAATGACCTCTGGTGTACTCATCCTTGGCATCGATCGTATTAGCGATCGTCGCGATCGTCTGCAGCGACATTTTCTGTATCTGCATGTTTTTCTCATCGAGCATTTTCACATAGTCTGTATTCTGTTTTGTTATTTCATCATAAAGTCTGGTCGCAACATAAGAACCGCCAAAGCATAAAAACAGCAATGCCAGCTGGATCTCTGCATCTTTACTGTTCGCAAGTCCCATTTCTCCGTCCGAAAATTTGTGCAGGATCGAGATAATATTAACAATAAAAGATGCGATCCCGGTAAACAGGATCAGATTTGGCTGGTGATACAGCACCAGAAGGGAAAGCATTGGCAGAATATAACTGAATACCATACTTGTACTTCCGGTCAGCATGACAAACAGGTACATGATAAAATATCCCACGACGATATAGTAGCGCAGATCCATCCGCTGTGGCTTCTTCCAGTACAGATACCAGCAGAAAAATGCCGGCAGCGCTGTCGCGATCATAAAAACGCACAGATATAATACGGTTCGTTCTCCCTTTATTACTTCTCCACAATAGGAAACAAATAAAATACCAACAATGATAAGCCAGCCAATTACTAAGTCCCGATTTAGCTTTCGTACTTGTGAATCCAACTCTTCTCTCCCCTATCCTCTTTCCATTGTTTCTACTTCACTGTTACACTTCTTTAGAGATAACATCGGCTAAAATCGGCATTTTCTTTAATTTTTCCCGTTTTCTGTTAAATGATGTGGCACATCCAGGTCACTTCCGCAAGATTCACTGCCACGAGCAGCCCGGCTGCGGTTTTCCATGCCAGCGTATCACACTTTTCCCACGCCACCTGCTCCTGCTGCATGCAGTAGAGGCAGACTCCGGTTAAGATCTGGTAAAAATAGAGATATGGGCGTTCTGCAGATGCGTAAATGGTCGGAGAAAATCCCATCACGACACCGGATGCAAAACCTATCCCAAGCAACACGATCAGATATCCGTACACTTCCGGCTTCTCTGCAAACAGGAAATACAAGGCACATAAGATCCCTGCGATCGTGACAAATAAAAACAGCAGGGGAAACCATGTTTCTGCTGCGGAAAAATCCCAGCCTGCTGTCTGCTCCGGAACAACAAAGATTTTTTCAAACCACGGATGTCCGGTGCGGATAACGGAATATCCTGCCAGTACAAGCAACGGCATGGATGCGATCAGTGTTTTCCGGTAATTTTTCGTTTTCTGGTATACAAGTGCCGCGATTACAATCGCGACAATGAGAAAAATACTGTTTACCTGTGCAAGAAAGATCCGCTCTACATTGGCTGCACCCATATAAAGTTTTTCCCAGATGGAAAAGTGGGCAAACTGCGGCATGCGCCCTTCTACTTCCTGTGCACTTCGTATCGCATTTCCCGGGCATCTTAAAATACTGATCAGCGTAACGATGTCGATCAGGCAAAATACTGCCAGTAGCGGCTGCTTTCCCTGTTTTCTTTTTAAGAAATAAAACCATGCCATTGCAAAAATGACCAGTTCGATCACAGCCACCTGCTCCTGGCTGCTTCCATAGATGCAGGCTGCAATCCCGGCAAGTCCTTCCCAGAAACGCAGTTTCTTTCCATCCCGTATTTTTTTCAGCAACAGCAACAGGTAGAGCACACACCACAGCGGCCAGAGGTAATTCGTCGTTGTTGCGATCCATCCGGCAGAGGACATGTCTGAAAACGGATAGAGCAGTGCAAACAGACAGACCTGCCATTTGAGTATCATATTTTCCTCTCCATCGTTTAATAAGAGGTAAAATAATACCGGTATCGACGTATATACCGCAATATCAAGCAATTTCCAGAGCCACGGCACATGCACCAGTGGAATCAGGACAAATTCGATCGCCATCCTCGATGACCAGGTCGCATAGCGGTGCGCTAAAATCTCCCAGATACTTCTGCCGTCTAACAGCGTTCCAAAATATACAATATCATCCCCGGCTGATATTTTTAAGACCAGATGCCAGATTACCGTAACAATGCCCACAAGAAGAAAGGGCAGATATCTCTGCCCTTTCTTTTGACTCATTAACATATTTCTGCTCCGCTTGGCATTGCTTTTTCCGGTGTCATCAGTGCGAGGTTACCCTCTGCATCTTCTGCACACAACAGCATACCCTCGGAAAGCACACCTGCTAATTTCGCCGGTTTTAAGTTTACCAGTACCATTACTTTCTTGCCGACCATCTCTTCCGGTGTGTAATATTTGCGGATACCGGAAACGATCTGTTTTACCTGGCTTCCGATCTTAACCTGGGAGCACAGTAATTTCTTTGATTTTGGAACTGCTTCGCAGGAAATGATCTCGCCCACCTGGAACTGCATTTTCATGAAGTCATCGTACTCGATCTCTGCCTTTGGCTCGATATCGATGCCTTCTTCTGCTGCACTTTCCTCCGGCAGTTCGCCTAATGCTCTCTGCTCTGCTTCATACTCTGCTTTCTGTTTCTCCTGTAATGCCTCTACTTTTGGCATGATCTCTTTTACATCAAGACGTGCAAATAAGATTTCCGGTTTTTCTACCACTTTGTTGCCGCTCTCATAAAGTCCGAACTGTGTTAAGTCATCAAATGCACGGATCTGTGTATTGAGCTGTGCCACGATCTTGTCTGCAGTTTCCGGCAGGAAGCTCTTTAAAAGGCTTGCTCCGATGGTGATCGTCTCTGCCAGATTGTAAAGCACTTCGCTTAATCTGTCGCTCTTTGCCTCATCTTTTGCCAGTACCCACGGCTCGGTCTCGTCGATGTATTTGTTGCAGCGACGGAATACATTAAATACCTCGGAGATCGCATCTGCCACACGCAGTCCTGCCATCTTCTCTGCAACTTTATCTCTTGCTCCGGTTGCAACTGCCTTTAAATCTGCATCCACGTCCTCTGCTGCTCCGGTGCTCTTTACCACACCGTCAAAATATTTATTGCTCATGGAAACGGTACGGTTTACCAGGTTTCCAAGGATATTTGCAAGGTCAGAATTGAAACGCTCTACGACAAGCTCCCATGTGATGACACCATCATTTTCAAACGGCATCTCGTGAAGCACGAAATAACGTGTTGCATCTACACCAAATAAATCCACCATATCATCTGCATAGATCACATTTCCTTTGGATTTACTCATCTTGTCTCCACCCTGTAACAGCCACGGATGTCCAAATACCTGTTTCGGTAATGGCAGATCCAGTGCCATTAAGAAGATCGGCCAGTAAATGGTATGGAAACGGATGATATCCTTTCCGATCAGATGCAGGTCTGCCGGCCAGTTCTTTTTGAATAACTCGCTGGAATTGCCGTCTGCATCATATCCGATCTTTGTGATATAGTTGGTCAGCGCATCGAGCCATACATATACAACATGTTTATCATCAAAATCAACCGGGATGCCCCATTTGAATGACGTTCTGGATACACATAAATCCTGAAGTCCCGGAAGCAGGAAGTTGTTCATCATCTCATTTTTTCTGGATACCGGCTGGATAAATTCCGGATGTGTGTTGATATGCTCGATCAGACGGTCTGCATATTTGCTCATTTTAAAGAAGTATGCCTCCTCTTTTGCAGGCTGCACTTCACGTCCGCAGTCCGGACATTTTCCATCCACAAGCTGTGACTCAGTCCAGAATGACTCACATGGGGTACAGTAAAGTCCCTCGTATGCTCCCTTATAGATATCTCCCTTGTCATATAATTTCTTGAAGATCTTCTGAACCTGTTTTTCGTGATCCGCATCTGTGGTACGGATGAAATTATCATAAGATGTATTCATCAGATCCCAGATCCGTTTTACTTCGCCTGCTACCTTATCTACATATTCCTTTGGAGTAATGCCGGCTTTGTTTGCCTTCTCTTCGATCTTCTGACCATGCTCATCTGTTCCTGTCTGGAAATATACATCATAGCCCTCTGCTCTTTTATATCTTGCGATCGCATCTGCAAGTACGATCTCGTAGGTGTTGCCAATATGCGGCTTACCGGATGTGTAAGCAATCGCTGTTGTCATATAAAATTTCCCTTTGTTACTCATGTTTGTCCTCCTTTTTATTCCGAAATCCCTTTGCTACTCACATGAATCAAAAAATCCCGCCCTCTGTAAAAGAAGACGAGATGTATCCCGTGGTACCACTTCTATTCATCTGCAATGCCGCAGACCTCTGTCCATATCTCATTTTGGTCATCCATCCTGAAATATGCCCCGCTGTAACAGGCGGTCCTGTCGGAGCTTATCTGTCCGAAGCACTCCTTCAAACAGTTCATCTCCGCCACTCCAAAGCCATCTTCCACCTGCCCTTGCTCATCTCCTCGCAGCAAGCCACACTCTCTACGGTGGCTGGAGATCTCTCTGTAAAGTTCCGGCAAATGTACTCTCTTTTTCTATGTGTTTGGATTTTGACTGTTCTTAGACTAGCACGGAGGACATAAAAAGTCAAGGTCTTTCAATCACGCCAAGGATCGCCTCTGCCAGTTTCTGGTGTCCTTCCTCATTCAGATGTTCCATATCGGCCCGGCTTGGAGATGCCACATCGGATGCCGCAAGGAAATCACAGCCGTATTTTTCTGCGATCTTCCGGTATACCTCTTTGAGTCCTTTGGAGACTTCTACGGAGTGCTGGTCAAATTCCGGATCATACTCTGATTTCCACACTTCATCGCCCAGTGCGATCGGTGACACCAGCAAAACTTTTGTCGTTCCGGCAATGGATTTGATCTGCTCTAACAGCTTTTCTATTCCCCGTCCGATGACTTCCGGGGAAGCATTGTAATAGGTCTTGCAGTCATTTGTACCGAGCATTAAGATAATGCGCTCCAGCGGAGCATGGCTCTCTAACAGGGTCGGCAGAAGGCTTGCTCCGCGTCTGCCCTCCCGCAGTTCATCCTCGAAAACGGTCGTCCGTCCGCATAAGCCTTCCTCTACGATCCGGTAATCTTTTTCGTATAATCTTCGTTCCAAAATCCCTGTCCATCTGGTATTTCTGTCATATCTGCCGCCGGTTTTCGGAATCAGTCCATATGTATTTGAATCTCCAAAGCATAAAATCTCTCTCATTCTGCATCCCTCTTTTTATTTCCTACTTTTCCTAGTCAATTACTATGATTTATAGGTATTATAGGAGGAAACAGGGCGGTTGTCAAGGTTTATTTGATAAAGTCAAAAATACAATGCAGCCACATGGCGGTAAACACATCCCTTTTCCGCACCAGTATGGCAAGCGGCAGACCCTGAATCAACACACTGATAAGACTGCCGAGAACCACTGCATTTACACCCTGTGAAACGACGGCATCTATGACATGCAGCAAGGAAAACGGAATGAGAACCATCACATAATACAGCACGTCATCGATTTCATTCCCCCGGTTCATCTGCCGCAGAAAGGTCAGCACGAACCACCGGAAAATGATCTCCTCCGATACCCCTGCCCCCAGTGCAGAGCGAAAGTCCTGGAAGCCAATGGTGATCCCCTGCTGCAGTCTCCCCTGCACAAATAACTCAAACCACAATACAACAACATAGATCACCAGTCCGATCAGAATGATCTTTAGATCATCCAAAACGTACTCTTTGGTGTGCTCTTTTACGATTTTTGTATTCCTCTCACACGTTCTGTTCTGACAGACGCAGTAGAGATAGGCAGGCATCGTGCACACACCGGACAACACCCCTGCCCAGTTTGGCGCAACAAGCGCGCCGGATATGCCAAGCACGATCGCTGTGATCCATTCCTGTTTCGTCAACTCCTGCAACCGGATATTGCATACCGAAAAAAGAAGGATCGCCGGATACAGGATTGCAAAGATCCCATAAGTATAATATTTATATCCCACGCCATCTTTGCGCGGAACAAAAACACAATAAAGTACGATAAAAAGAATGCTTAAAGAAAAAATACCCCATAGTTTTCTGTTTTGTCTCATCGCCAATCTCCCTGCCCTTAATGCAATACCCCATTTTCCATCTCATGCACTTCGTCACACAAGATCTGGATATCCTCCCTGTTATGGCTTGCCAGAAGGATCGTCTTACCCCTGCTCTTTTCTTCCAGAAGCATGGCTCTTACTTCCTCCACGCCTGTTTTATCCAGTCCATTCATCGGTTCGTCCAAGATCAGGATCGCCGGATCTTCCATCAATGCCTGTGCCAGGGCGAGCCGCTGCCGCATACCAAGCGAATATTCTTTTACCTTTTTTCTGGAATCCGGATCCAGGCGCATTTTTTTCATTATGCCTGTGATCACTTCGGGATCCCGTTTGTGATTTAACATATATAAAAATTCCAGGTTTTTCCGTCCGGTCTCATTTTGGATCAGGGAAGGTTCTTCAATGATGATCCCGGCATTTTTTATCATTTCCTCACCGATCTTTGTTCCATTGACTGTAATGCTCCCGGCATCGGTCTGCAAAAATCCGCAGATACACTTAAATAAAACGGTTTTTCCGGAACCATTATAGCCTACCAGCCCATATATTTTTCCCGCCTCGCATTGTAAATTCACATCTTTTAAGGCTTCATAATCTTTAAATTTCTTTGAAACGTGTTCCACTGAAATCGTAATCTCTCCCATACTGCCTCCTAGTGCTGATTTTCTTTTTCTTTCCAGTCTACTTTTTTGATCCTGCCCTGTGCAGCTACTGCCAACAGAAAGATCAGCAGCAAAAATCCCATATAAATATAAACCATATCCGGGCAGTCCAGATTTCCCTCATACCGCCAGTTTGCCGGCTCGATCCACGAAAACGGGGAATACGACAACAGCGAATACTGCGGAAATTTTGCAATGATCGATGGAAGGAACACGACAATGACTGCTGCTGCATACGCTGCCATTCTGGAAAAACACAGGCTTACGGTATACAAAAGCATCCCAAGAAAAGTAAACGCGAGCGCATCCACGATAAGGACACGAACCGCCAGCTGGAATGGTGTATACGCATACATCGCAGCGTAATTAATCTCAAGCCCCAATGCCAGATTATTTTTCCAGACGGCAAACGAATGGAATACGCTTCCCCAGTCATTTTGCAGCCGTCCTACCGGCAGCACCTGCAAAATACTCAGCAAAAATAAGAGCAGGCTCAATATCACACCACTGCACGCGATCACTATGAGATTACTGTAACCCCATTTTTTCCGCCCCAGCCGCGCCAGACAATACATTTCATCTCTCTGCATAAATGGAATATCCGAAAAAAAGCAGATACTTCCTAATAATATTGTTTTCGTAAAATAAAAGCCATTTTGCAGGAACGGAAGAATGACAATCGTATCTTTTTCCCCAAGACTCATCACATACTCGCGATAACCGGATAAATAGAGGTCCATCATAAAAAACCATATGATAAGGACTAACAGCATCCGGATGGAAAACACACTCCGTCTCAAACGTTCCAGTATAAAACCCGGTCTCATTATCGTTTCATCTCCCTTTCCATTTTCAGTTGTATCAATTCGTCAAACAGGATCAGCAGGATCACAGCAAGAACGAGCGCGTACAAAAAGCTGCCTACATTATTTCCCAGTATCGGAGCCCCATAAACATACATATTATAGAGATCCAGATACGGACTTATTTTTTCCAGATAGGTTGTCAGAAAATAAAATCCGATGACCGGCACTGTGATCGTAAACATCCGGTTTCTCACAAACAGTGACAGCAGCATGGAACATATTGCCAAAATCCCGGCAAGGGTCCCCTGCATAAAAGCGATCACAATAAAATAAAGCAGAATACGCTCCGGCGTTAAAAATCCGACAAACATGCTCTGCGTAGCAAAGGAATCATAGAAAAAATTTTCTTCCGATAAAAATGGCATTTCTGCCCGCCCGACCAATACAAACAGCATCGTTCCCATCATCGTTGCAAGAACAGCGGAAAAAAAACAGATCAATACTTTTGATCTTACATAGCCTTTTAAACTTCCCCTCTGGATCTGCAAATACCACGATTTACATTCTGCATCCTCCACCAGACTATTTGCATACGCCAAAGAGCCAAATGCAAACGACAAAATAAACAGACTATACATATTGCTGTAATATTGCGCCGTAAAGACATCCAGCGAAAACGTCTGCTGCATTCTCCCAAGCAGATTGACAAAAAATACCCCCAATACCGCGATCCAGAAAGACCCCGAACGGACAACACGATAGCTGTCCACTTTTATGTAATTTTTCATTTTCCTCACTCTTCCATATCCAGTACTTCTTCTCCGGTAACCGCATCGATCGGAATATAGATCTTATCCGCATCGACTGCTTCCTCTCCATTTTGTGAAATACTTACCGTGCAGATCCAGACCGGGCGCAGCTGATACTCTTTCTCATTTACAAGTTGCGGATATTCGTAAAGTCTGCACTCCGTCACTGTCATTCTGCCATCCCCCTCGATATGCTCCATGCGTTGGTTCATGGTTTTCATGATCTCTTCAAATGGCAGTAACTGATATACTTCCTCCCCGAACGTAACGTCAAACCAATTCGATACGGATAACCTTTTTATCCCTTCTCCCGTGTCAAACACTTCTACATCGCTCTGTCCGATCCCATTCAGTTCAAAATCCTGCACTTTTCCTGCAGTAAAGATCGGCAGCCCCTGTACCTTCTGCTCTAAAAACATATAGTATCCTTCGTCCCCTGTCTCCCAGGATGGATTTTTCTCTTCCTCTGCTACGGCATTGATCCCGACATATTCCTGTTCCTTTCTTTTTATCATCTCAAGATCCAGTGCATAGGATTCTTTGACCACAACCTCGTCTTTTTTTACCCCAAGCTGCGCGAGATCGTCTTTTACTTCTTCCTCTGCCTGCTGTCTGCTCTTTCCTGTCAGCTCATTTTCCAGAGAAAACTCATTTTTGATGGTTGCATACGGACTGATGTCAAATATCTGCTCAATATATTTCATATCCGGATATTGATAATACATGCCGTCTTCATCGGATAAATACAAAACACTGCCATCCTCATCGGTATACATCGTCTCCGGGATCACGTTTCCCTCCCGGTCCGTAGTGGTATCCTCTTCCTCACTCCATGTCCGGTCTTCTTTTAAAAATAATTTTTTCCACCCGTCTTTGTTCATCTGCTGCACGGATGCCGTTGCCACATGGCAGGACGCCGAATCAAAGTCTTTTTCCAGTGTGATCTTCGCATCATAAGAAAAGTTGTCCGTTCCCTGCTCTTTTACCTCCTCCGGGAATGTCACCTGCTCTGCCGTTCCCACTGCTGCAGCTGTATGATTTCCGGCTGCTGTATTTTTATGTTTCCACATGATCCCTGCCATGAGTGCAGCATCCTGCTTCATTTACTTTGACTATTCTTTAAAATAAATAACGAAATAAGCATTGCTAATATGCAAATTAATGCAATAGTCCAATACATTATACCAACACTATAATTTTCAATTAATGATGTTGCTAAAACAGGACCAATAAAAAAACCTAACTGTTTAATTTCTGAAATTGCATAAATCCCGGTTAATTGTTTATTACTTGAAATTTTCCCAATTAATACATCAAGTAAAGGAATAAGTACTGCCTCACCTATCGTAAAAATAATTGTTGCTAACACAATACTTATAAATTTTCCTTTTGAATATGCAAAGCATATGTATGATATAAAAAAAGCCATGCTGCCAATAATTAACTGGTATTTTAAATTCATTTTTTCATTAAATAGAATCATGACTGGTTGTAATACGATTGCTAAAATTGAATTTAATATTATCATAATAGAAAATAGTTCTTCAGCATTTTCATTGTATACCTGAATTGCCAGCGGTGATACATTTTCGAATATAGAAAAAACTGTAAACACCAAAATACTCCAAAATATAAATATTATCAATATAAAATCTATTTTTTTTGTTTCTTTGTTTTCCCCTAATTTATGAACGATTTCATCAGCATTTTGCATCCCTATTAATGAAATACAACTCAAGATACATCCCACTGCAACTATTTTGAGCATGGTATCTACTTTAAAGACCTTCAGAATATTACCTATTATAGGGCCTATAATGATAGCAATACATAATATAATATAACGATATCTGAACGCTACATTTTCATTTCCTTTATTATAAACTGCAACCGTTTTCTTCAATAATGGATTTATAATCCCCTGCCCCATACCTTGTAATATAACCAATCCTAAAATGACTATATAATTATTTGTAACAGATATCAAAAAATAACAGCCTGCTATAGTAAAAACAGATATTAGCATAGACATTCTAGTTCCCATCTTTTTTTCAAAAAATGGGCTCAAAATACCAAAAAAAGAACTTACAAAGGAAGAAATTCCTAAAATAACTCCAACTTTTGAAACACTAATGCCTTTTTCTGTAAAATATACTGCTAAAAATGGAAGTACAATATAAGAACATGTTGTCAGCATACCTGTAATAATAAATATTTTTAACGTATTTTTATTTGTATTAGTTATATTCATCTGTTCTCCAATCGCTGATTGTTATTTTAACTCGCAAATATTATAATATTTATCAGATAATTTACCTGTGAAACTTTTATTCAATTCCTCTTTTGCGCTCATTGGCATTAAATAATACATTATTTCATTATCCCAAATCCATGCCTCTGGTGTCATTTTATACTCATTTTCTGTTTCAATTATCAAATCTGCTTCAATTAAATTTCTTAATGATTTTTTTGTCTCTTCTGATAATTTATTATAATTTACAAATTCTTTATTTGCATATCCAAAATAAGGTAAGTGTGACATTACACCTCTTGCATAATTTGCTTCTTTATTAGCTGTAAAAATATCAGTTGGAATCTGTCCTTTCTGTAGTTTTTCTTCATATAGTGTAATGTTACATTCATTTGTCATAACATAATTTGAAAATCCCGATACTGCACCTGAACCAAATCCAATAACATCTCCTGATTCATATCCCATAATACATTTATGATACTCAAAAGTATAATCCCTTGTAATAAAATCTCTCTTACTATCATCCGAAAGAAATTTTGTATTAACAAAACCATGCCCATTATGAGGAATATATCCATATTGTTTTGTTAATTCTCTTAATAAACTTTTATATCCTTTTAAAGATAATTCTGTATGGGGTTTTAACCCATTTTCAGAAAATAATTTGTATAATTGTGAATTTCCTTTCGGCTGGGTAAGTGGATAAAAATCTATTAACTTTGTATCTAATTTGCATGCCGCATCAACATCTCTAATAAATTCATCCACATTTTGTCCATTTATACCATAAATAATATCTATACATACATTTTCAAAATATTTGTTTAGTAATTTTACTTTACTGTAAACATCGTTCAAAGTAGGACGTAAATTAAAATATTCTCTATATTCTTTATTAAGAGTCTGAACTCCTGCTCTAACATGAGTAACCCCAATTTCTTTTAACGCCAATAATTTTTCTTCCGTTATAGAGCAAATGTTATTCTCAAATGAAAATTCCTTTAATTGAGACAAATCAAAATATTTAGAAATTGCTTCACCTAACTTCAAAATTTGTTTTGCAGTCAAAACAGAAGGCGTTCCTCCACCAAAAAAAATAGCTGTTATAGGTATTTTTTTTACACTTTTAAATTGGCTTTTTATTTTTATTTCTTCTATCAGTGATTCTACATAATTTTCAATCTCTGAGTCATTATCTTTCAATTTTCTATTAAAACTGCAAAATGCGCAAAACCTTTCTTCGCAAAATGGTATGTGAAAATATAATGCTCTATTTTTTATTCCATTGATATCAATATTATTGAATACCTTATATTTTTCTTCTGACACTTTTTCTTCTGAAAATAATGGATACCATGTATGTAATGGATATGCCATATCAAATTTAAAAAAACTATTTTTATCTTTATTTAGTCTCACTATATTTTCCTCTTTCTATGACTGATATATATTTTTTAATTGGCTTAAGTTCTTCTACGATTATATCTACAAACCTTTCTGGAAAACAATTCAATCCACATGTAAAAATATCAAAAAATATACTTCCTTTTTCTGGATATGTATGAACCGCTACATGAGATTCTGAAAGTAATATTAAAATAGTCACGCCTTGCGGTTTAAATTCTTTTACACTAGTTCCACATATAGTAGCCCTTGTCTCTTCTATTCCTTTCTCTAAAAGCGTTTCCATAAAATCCAAACTATTAATTTTTTCATATGAAATACCATACAACTCACCTAAAATATGCTTACCTACAAATTTATTCATAATATTATACCTCTTTTTTTGCACAGGATGAGGTATCACCTCATCCTATAAATATATTTTTTACCAAGCTACAATTGACATAATATAACCTCCTCCCTTTGTTTTATTTTGCTCGTGCACTGAACATATTTTTCATTATATCTGTCAAAAAAAAGAAGCACCATACCAGAACTGGAAAATAAAAATTTTCCAGTTCTGGTATAGCCCTTTCCTTTTTTCTATACTATAATTACAGAATTAATTGTTATTTCACATTCAGGAGGATCATTATGAAAAACTTAAGAAATCTATTAAAAAAATTTACTGTTGTCACGCTGTTAGCTGCGCTTCTCTTTTCCAAACCACTAAAAACTATTTCGCCTTATACTAATATCAACAATATAATTTTAAATGGATCCTTTTTCTCAGAAATTGATGAATTTTAATATAATATTGTTTCGTTAAATTCTTTTTTATATACTCTTTCTATAAGTTGCGAGCATATCTCATCCCCCCTTGCGACAGCCAATATGTACGACTGTCGCAAATACTTTTTAACCTGACTAATTTCATTTTTGTCTTTCTTTCCAATTTTTATCATTTCTAAAAGAATCGCTGCTCTGTCCCCCAATAATACATGGAAATTTCTTCCTTCGTTTCCCTGCTTTGCCCTCTTTAAACACATTTCATTTAATTCGAGAGCCTCCTTATATTTTTCCATGGCAAAATAAGCACTTGATAAATTTCTCATAATAATCCCTTTTATATGTTCCACATTTTCACCAAAAATATAATCCATATCCAGACACTGCATGAGCTTTTGATAAATCTCGATTGCTTGTTCTTCTCTATTTATATGTGCGTAGGCATTTGCAATGCTTAATAGATTCATAATTTCCTGCTCTGTAAAAGGAAATCTTTTTTCCAGACATTTCTCGTATTCTGGCAAGGTGAGCCGGATCGACTCTTCTAATCTCTTAATCGTTTCCTCTCCGCTGCATCTTTTACAATAATAATCAATTAATGCCTCCGCTTTTAACACATACTGTTTCGTGATCAGGTTATCATCTGCCTTTTCTTTTAACCGCTTTACATATTCATCCGCTTTTTCATAATCAAATCTCCGCATGGCAGCCTCTAACAGTTCCCGCTCCTCCAAAAGCTCCATATTTTTGCCTACACAGACCGCATAATTTTTTCCCGGTACACGCTCCATCTTTGCCATCAGCTTTGCATACAGTTCTTTTTTGACCCTCGTTTTTCCACATTCCAGGCGATACAGGGTCTGCGGTGAACAGATCCCATCACTTAATTCTTCTCTGGATATGCCGATGTACTCTCTTGTCATCCGAATGACATCTCCGGCTCTGTAGTTTGACATTGTACTCCTCACTCCCTTACCGTTTTATCCTGCTCTAATTCCTCATAGTACTTGTTCGCTGCGTTCTGACCTTTTTCATCTTCTTCTATTTCGTACAATCCGCAGGCAAGTCTGCAATCCTTCTTGCATTGTTCCCAGTCAGCTTTCGTAACAGCCATTTTTGCCTTCAGGCGTGCTCTTAAAAAATACAATTCTGCCAGATGATAAAAGCCCTCTCCCTTTGCTATGACCTGGAGCAGCTTTTCAATATATTCTAATATTATTTCATAATTATGCTTTTGTTCCTGATAGCGAATAATAGCCAGATACAATTCCGTCTGTATCTTTTCCTTATTTCTGTCTCCATAATATTTCTCAACATAAGCGATTACGTTTAATATCTCCTGTTCCAAAAACATCTCTTCTTCTCTATGATGTTGGTATAACTGAAAAATAAGTTTAATTTCCATCTGGCTGTACAGACGTGCTTTTTCAGTCTTTGTCCCGATCTTTGGTATGGTAAGTTTAATTGCCCGCTCCAATACATCGCAGACTTCTTCATCCGGTTTTCCCTCTTCTTTTAACACACACGCTTCCTGATACAGGCAGAACTGTTCATGGGTTGTCTCCTCCTCCGGCATCATTTTCCGGTATGCGTTTATCTTTTTCTTCGCTGCCGCAAACTGCTTCCTTTCCACAAGCTTTTCAATCTCTGTTCTGGTTTTCCACAGATCATAATCTTCTTCGTTCACAATCGTCTCAAACAGTGTTACTTCTTTTCCGATCCGTGACAACAGTGCCTGTACCACCAGAGAATCGCTTTCCCGGAAACCCTGCTCGATCCTTGATAATGTTGTGACGGAGCAGAGCCCATCGCAGATTTCTTCCTGTTTTAGGTCGTATTTTTCTCTGTAATATTTTAAAACAATTTCTACTGTCCTTTGTTGTTCCATAACGTTCCCCTTTACTCTTAACTACATTTTACCATAAAACTTCCTGTATACAAGAAGCTTTTACGGGCAAACATTATTTCCACACAAAAAACACCTCCCTAAAACTAATAGTACCCTCCTTACTGGATTGTCCAGTAAAGAGGGTACACATCACGTTTCCCTGTCTTTCAGAAGGCGTTTTCCCTTAACATGAGAGAAAGATAAATCCGATATTTACCAGACACAGCAGCGCGATCCACGTCACTGCCATCTTTCCCGCAACAGTCTTATAAAGTTTTTCGATTTTTTCTCTCTGCTTCCAGATACAAAGCAGCATAACAAACAACAAAATAAAATAGAATGTAATATAAACACGTTCCCCGGAGACATAAATCGTTGCCATAAAACCGAGCACCGCTCCTGCTCCAAATCCGCATCCCAACAGGATCAACGCAGCGAAGTATTCAAACAGATCCGGTGCAAACAATCGCCAGAAAGCGTAGAGCATCGCGGCAACGGTTACGAGCAGATAGCCCATCGGCAGCCAGGTCGATAATGCGCCCCAGCTCCACTCCGTAATCTGTCCCGGTTTCACAAAGAGACCGGAAAGTCCCGGATAAGCAGTTAAAAGCACGGTATGTCCAAATAATATCATGGCTGGCAGGCTCGCGATCAACGTATCTTTATAATTCTGTGTCTTTAAATACACGAGCATCGACAGAAGAGCTGCCACCAGTACAAACACGGCATCGGCATTTGCGATAAACACCCGCTCCACGCTAAGCAATCCAAGGTACAGCTTATCCCCGAAATGAAACGTCTCATAGATCGGCAGATCTGCAATGCTGACTGCATTTCGTCCTGCATTTCCCGGGCACAGCACGATGGAAATTAACGTGGCTGCATTTGCCACAAACATAAGGATTGATACGAGAAAGCCCTTCTTTTCCGGATGGATTTTCTCTTTCCTGCAATAGACCAGACACAATCCAAAGATGACAAACAGGATCACGGCAACCTGCTCATGACTGCTCGCCATCAGACAGACCGGAACGGCTGCCACTGCTTCCCAGACACGGATCGGTTCTTTTCTTACCGTTTTCTTTAACAGCAGTGCCACAAAAAACATTCCCCATATCGGGAAGAAATAATTTACTGTCGTGGTGATCCATCCGGCAGAACCCATATCGTGAAACGGATACAGCAGCACTGCGATCGAAGCACACCAGTTCATCAGCTTCCCGCCGCCAAAAAGCTGCGCAATTATAATAGGAAGCGTTGCAAATACCAGAAGGTCTAATATCCTCCACACAAACGGCACTTTTACAAGCAAAACCAAAATCCACTCGATCACAAACCGTGAGGTCCACGTCTGATACCGGTCGATCAGATATGCCAGGATTCCTTTTGACTCGGTTGCCTGTGCAAAGAACAGATCATCTCCAAGCATCGGATGGATACGGATATGATACAGGATGGCTACCGCCGCTACTAGTAGAAACGGCAGGTATTCGCTGCCCCATTTTGTTTTATTCTTCAAAGATATCATTTAACTTTGTACCGCAATTACTGCAGAAAGCGGCATCCTCCGGCATTTTAGCACCACAGCTCGGGCACTCGGTAGATCCCTGGATCTTCAATACCTCTGCTTTCATGCGCTCAACTTCTTCCAGTGCCTCTTTGATCAGGAAAATCTGCTCAGACTGCTCACATTCTGTTTCGTCTTTGTGTTCCTCAAAATAAATCTTTCCTAAAGCTGCATACTGTTTTTCTACAAAATCCTCTTTGGAACGGATGTCCATTTTTAATTTGGCAACCTCTGAGACATCCTTTGCCTTCTGTCCCACATCTTTGCCTGCACTAACGATCGTTTCTCCTAATTTGTCAAAAAAATCCATGAGAATCCCTCCATTTCATTCATGCTATCTTACTATTATATATACCATATAAATTACATAAAGCGCAAGCATCGCAACGCCCTCTTTGCGATTGATCTCGTTTTTCGACCATGCAAAGAACCAGATGATCAGGGTAACTGCGATCAGCACGATAATGTCGATCACATTTTCAAAAATAAAGGCAACCGGACTGATCGTTGCTGCAATTCCAAGTACAAATAAAATATTGAACACGTTCGAACCGATGACGTTTCCGACTGCCATATCGACCTCATCCTTTTTCGCTGCAACAATCGATGTTACCAGCTCTGGAAGACTTGTTCCAAGTGCAACAATCGTAAGTCCGATCAGGTTCTGGGACAATCCCATGGCAGATGCGATAAAAGATGCTCCGTCTACAACAAAATCTCCGCCGTACTTGATCGCGATCGCACCACCGATGATGAAAACGATACATTTCCATACCGGAAGTACCTCGATCTCATCACCATCCTGTACCTCGCTTCTGGCATTTAATGCAGATCTTACCATCATAATGATAAAGCCGGCAAAGATCACTAAAAAGATCACACCATCGAGATGTCCAAGGCTCATACCGATCCATCCCAAGATCAGCATCACAAAAGTACAGATCAGGGAAAATGGGATGTCACGTTTTATCGTATCTTTCTGTACTGCCAGCGGAGTAAACAACGCGCAGAAACCGCAGACAACCAACAGGTTAAAAATATTCGAACCGATGACATTGCTGACGGCAAGTGCATTATTGCCGGATAAGGACGCCGTAACACTGACGGCACACTCCGGGAGACTCGTTCCCATGGCAACGATCGTAAGTCCGATAATGATTGACGGTACCCGCAGAAGTTTTGCAACAGAGGAACTTCCCTCTACAAAGAAATCTGCGCCTTTGATCAACAGGAAAAACCCGATGACTAAAATAATAAGTGCGGTAATAATGTTCATGCTTTCCTCTTTCTGCTGCTTTGCAGCGATCGTATTTTATATAATTCCCAGGTGTGTCAGCAGGATACGCAGTCCGATCAGGACTAAGATCAAACCTCCGACAAACTCTGCTTTGCTTTTATATTTATTTCCAAAGAAGTTACCAACATATACGCCACCGATGGAGATCACGAATGTGGTCATTCCGATAACGGAGATCGCCTCTACGATCGGATACTGTAAAAATGCAAATGTGATCCCGACTGCAAGTGCATCAATACTGGTTGCCACTGCAAGAAGGAACATCTCCTTTAAATCGAGCGGGGGATCCATCTGTTTGATTTCCTCCTCTTCCTCCTTTTTCACTGCTTCCATCATCATCTTTCCACCGATCACACCTAACAGGATAAATGCGATCCAGTGATCGATACTGGTAATGTAACGCTCAAACTGACTTCCCAACAGCCATCCTAAGAAAGGCATCAATGCCTGGAAGCCTCCAAAAAACAAACCGATGACAACTGCCTGCTTCTTGTTTACCTTGCGCATGGCAAGACCTTTACAGATGGATACCGCAAAAGCGTCCATTGACAATCCTACGCCAATGAGAAATAATTCAATAAAAATAGCCATTTTCCACTCCTTTTCCCGCTTCTACCACAAAAAGAGACTCGCTGTATCCCCATCCCACCTGTAGCGGTGGTCTAAGAATACATGAGTCTCATTCTTTAAGATTTGCCAGATTTCTTTCTCTGTGCCCGAAGAAATCGGTATGTTGACAAATCACGATATACGCGAACTACTCCCTCACGGAATTTTATTTAAGTTTACGCCAAACTGTTTTCTTACTATACCCTATTGAGAAATCTTTGTCAATTACTTTTGGCCAATTAACCCAGTAATTCGAGTATTTCTTCTCTCGTGAAGGTTGCAGTGTCCATACCTTCGCCCTCTAAAACCTGTTCTGCCAGCTTTTTCTTGCGTTCCTGTATGGCAATGATCTTTTCCTCGATCGTTCCTTCTGCCACTAATTTGTAAACATTCACGACATGTTTCTGTCCGATACGGTGCGCCCGGTCGGTCGCCTGGTTCTGTACAGCAACATTCCACCACGGATCATAATGGATAACGATGTCTGCTGCGGTCAGATTCAGTCCGGTGCCGCCTGCCTTTAAGCTAATGCAGAATACCGGCACATCATCTGTGTTAAAGCTCTCGACCATCTGCATCCGCTTTTCCTTATTGACCGAACCGGTCAGCAGATAGTAGGCGATTCCTTCTTTTTTGAGGCGTTCCGTCAACCGGTCTAACATGGAAGTAAACTGGGAGAACAATAAGATCTTGTGTCCGGCTCCAACTGCATTTAAGATCAGCTCCATACACATATCTGTTTTTGCGGATGCGCCCTTATAATCTTCAAACAGAAGCGACGGATCACAACAGAGCTGCCGCAGCTTCGTGAGTTCTGCAAGGATCTGTATCTTGTCTTTTTTAAATTCTTTCTCCGTCTGTCCCTCCAGCATCTGCTTCATCTGCGCCACGTGTGCATCATAGAGCTGCATCTGCTCGCCCTCAAGCCTTGCAAAGATATTTTCTTCGAGTTTCTCCGGGAGATCTTTTAAGACATCTCCTTTTAACCGTCGCAGGATAAACGGACGGATCATACGCTGCAGACGTTCCATCTTATTTTCATCCTGTTCCGCCGCGATCGGGATCTCGATCTCCTCTCTGAAACGCTGGTACGGATACAAAAAGCCGGGCATCAGATAATCAAAAATACTCCACAACTCGCTGAGCCTGTTTTCGATGGGCGTTCCGGTTAAAGCAAGTTTAAACGCTGCCGTTATCTTTTTAACGCCTTTTGCCGCCTGGGTCGACGGGTTTTTGATGTACTGCGCCTCATCGATGACCTGCACGGAAAAGACGATGTTTTTATAAATATCCGCATCGCGCTTCAGCAGATCATACGATGTGATCAGGATCTCTCCATCCCTGCTCTTTTTGATGATCTCGGCACGCTCCGGCACATTTCCGGTCACAATGACCGTCGGCAGTTCCGGTGCAAACCGTTTAATCTCTTTCTGCCAGTTATAGACTAATGATGCCGGACATACGATCAGGGAACGGCGCAGCTCTTTTTCTCCTGCCAGCATTTCCTCATGTTCACTGACTAAAAGACTGATGACCTGCAGGGTTTTTCCCAGACCCATATCATCCGCAAGGATACCTCCAAATCCATTTTCACGGAGTGTTTTTAACCAGAGAAAACCGTTCTTCTGGTAGCTTCGCATGATATTTTTGAGTGATGCCGGTACCTCATAATCGCTGTCCTCGATGGTTTTCATATTGCGGACCATGCCCTTAAAGTCGCGGTTTTTCTCCACAGACAGCACATGATTGTTCTTTAATGCCGCGTCAAGATACATTGCGCGGTATTTTGGTGTGATGATCGTTCCTTTTTTCAAATTTGCCTCGGTCAGCCGCAGATCCTCGCTGACTTCTGCGAGCACACCGAGTCCGTCGTCCTCGATATCGAGGAAATCACCATTTTTCAGCCGGATATATTTCTTTTTCTTATCGTATTTGGACAACAGATATGCCAGTTCATCCTGCGGCATATCCGGGGAATGGATCTCTAACTCCAATAAATCGCTCTTTAAGGAAACCCCGACCGAAACACTTGGCGAAGACACCACTTTCATGCTGCGGAATCCCTCACTGGTATAGATCGTCATATATTCTGCCAGACGGCGCAGACCACCGGTCAGCAGGTGATAGAGCATATCCTCATTGTGGGAAAGCACAAACACGGTATGTGCTAACGTATACTCATTGAAATACGGCTCTACCAGCTGCTTCGCACGCAGCTCCTCTGAGACATCCCGCACTTCCCCCGGCTCTATCTTTTTGAGAACATTGTATTTCTCATCTCCATACACAGCAACCAGTTTTGCCCCGACCGTATTGGCATCCGGCTTGTCCAGATACAGTTCAAACTCCGGCTTTGGCGGAACATACAGGCTTTCGTCAAACCCTTCCGCCTGCACCTTGAAATTCTCCCGGATCAGCGGCAGAAGATCACGGCAGAACATCGGAAGTTCTTCCGTCGCGATATATGCCTCTCCCCCGGTCTGCCGGTTCATATATTCAAAAAATTCAGAGATCCGCCCTTTCAGCCCCGGATTGCTACGGTAAATGAGATTACTTTCATAAAAATAGACGTAACGCTCTCCATGAATGACCTGCAGATCTTCTAACTGTAGAAATATGCCGCTGCTTCCCTGTTTGATATGCAATACTGGTCTTTTTTCTTCCTCGGATATCTGATACTCATCTTCCGGCAGATAGCCGATCTCTGCCATAAAAGGCGTTGTTCCCATTGCCTCAAAAAAGCGGTCAATGCCCTGTCCATCGAGTTCCATGCTCCGCTCATACCCGCCGGTATACGCATAATAGGCATGAAACTTGCTCTGTCTCTGCTTGTCCGCTTCCTGTATCTGCATAAAACGGATGATCCGTTTTGCCGTCTCGGTAAACGCATCCATATGATGATAGAAATCCAGCTTCTTGCCATACCGCACTTTTTCATTGGTCTGTATAGAATGTAAAAAGGCTGAAATATTTTTCAACACATATTTCTGCTCTGCACCGATCTTAAATTCCAATGTGGCAAAGCCGTAATTCATTTTAAAATACGGTACCAGTTCTACCTTTCCGTAGATCTCATCCGGCAGGAGATATACGGCTCCCGCCTGCATGGAATACTGGTTTAACATATTTTTTAAGACACTGTTGGTCTTTAATTCCTGTTCTTTTTCCTCAGTGATCTGCTCCGTGGCATCCGTTCCCCTTAATTTTAAAATATCGGCTGCCCGTCTGCGGTTTACATAAGAAAAAAGGACGGCAACGCAATGCTTGCAAAGCCCCTCATAATTATAAAAAGCTTCACATTCACATTTGCTGTTGCTGACCTCTCCAAACTCTTCATCTATGGTAAGTTCTACCTGATAAAATGGTTCTGCATTTCCCCTTACCCGTGCCTGCACTTCTGCCTTCGGGAAATCTCCAACACGATATACCTCATAGGAAAAATCCGACACCGCACCCTTCTCGTATAATTCTTTTCCCCTGCGAAACGCTGCCGGATAGGCTTCTTCTTTGATATCTGATACGGAAAACATTTTTTCGGACTCCTCACTTAAAAAATTCTGTCTTTCTATTGTACCACAGAATCTCTTAAAAGGTTACCTTTATTTCTGTTCCAATTCCTTCTTTACTTTTTAATGTGATCTGCGCATCATGCTGCGCAACAATATGTTTTACGATTGCAAGTCCAAGACCGGTTCCACCGGTCGATTTCGATCGGCTCTTATCCACACGGTAAAAACGCTCAAACACACGCTCCTGCTGCTCTTCCGGAATCCCGATACCGGTATCTGCCACCACAAGTACCGGACGCCCCTGCTCGGTCGTCACCGTGATCGTAACGGTTCCGCCCTTTTTGTTATAGCGCACCGCATTGCTGCAAAGATTAAACATCAGTTCTTCTAACAGCGTCTTATTGCCGCTTAGCGGCACATGCTCACCCTTAAGGTACATCGCCACTTCATTTTTCTGCGCCTGTAACGCCATTGAAGCAAGGCAGTGCTCGCCCAGTTCGTACAGATCGACCGTTTCAAATTCCAATTTCAGATCGTCATCATCCAGTTCGGACAGTTTGATGATATCATTGATCAGGCTCTGCAACCGCTCCGCATTGCTGTGGATCTCATTGGCAAAATGTATCGTGTCCTCTCCCGATGTCATACCACTTGCAATCAGCTCCGCATAACCGGAGATTGCAGTCAGCGGAGTTTTTAACTCGTGAGAAACGTTTGCAGTGAACTCCTGCCGCATCTGCGCATGGTTTAAGATATCCACATGCTGCTGCTTGATCGTAGCGATAAACGGACGGATCTCCTCGTAAACTTCATCCTCATTCATCAGTGTGATATTGGCTGCCATTTTCTCGATCGGTTCGACCAGACGCACGGTCAGTCTGTGCGAATAAAACGTACACATTAAAAATACCAGTAGTCCTACGATCACGATAAGACCCGTCATCGTGGTCACAAAACTGGTGATACTGCTGCTCTCTTTTGCAATTCGAAGTATCGTTCCATTTTCCAGCTGCACCGCATAATAAAACGTATGCTTTAAGGATGTTGCCGACTTGCGGATCGATGTTCCTTCCCCTGTTTTGATCGCTTTGGCTATCTCGGGACGGTTCTTATGGTTTTCCATGGTGGTCTCATCTTCCACACTGTCAAATAAAACTGTTCCATCTGCTTCCACGACGGTGATCCGAAGCCCATCCTGTTCCAGATCATAGCTTTCATCACTGCGGAGTTCCTCAATCGACATTCTCGCGATCACATGTGAATTTGCCGCAAGATCGTCAAAAATCTGCTTTTCCAGTATCTGATAAAAAAGCAGCATAGAACATACGGCAGTCACCACGATGGCGATTGCCGCAATTAACATAAATTTCGCATTTATTTTTTTCTTCATCTGTTATTCCACCATATATCCCACATTACGGACAGTCTTGATATAGGCTCCTGCCTCTCCAAGCTTCTGCCGCAGTGTCTTGATGTGCATATCAACGGTCCGGCTCTCGCCCTCGTACTCAAATCCCCACACCTTATCCATGATCTTGTCTCTGGATAATACGATGCCTTTGTTTAACAGCAGGTATTTGAGCAGCTCAAATTCTTTAAATGTCAGCTCGCACGGCTCCCCGGATAAAGAGACCGCATGCTTATCATTGTCCAGCAGGATCTCATGATAGGCGATCTGGCTTTCCGTCTCGGTTCCTTTTGCCCGGCGCAGCAATGCCTTTACTCTGGAGATCAGCTCCATCACACCAAATGGCTTTGTGATATAGTCATCTGCCCCAAGATCCAGCCCCTTTACCTTGTCAAGCTCACTCGTCTTGGCAGTCACCATAATGATCGGGATGCCTGCAGTTGCCTTGTTTGCCCGTATTTTCATCAGAATATCCAGTCCGTCCTCATCGGGCAGCATAATATCCAGCAAAATGAGTGAGGGGAGCTTTTTTTCCAGACATTTAAAAAGCTCTGCCCCACTTTCAAATTCTTCTACGGTATATCCGCTGTTTTTGAGTGCATAACGTTCGATTTCACGAATGTTGATATCATCTTCTACGATATAAATGGTTGCCATATTTTTCTCCAGACCGCAGATTACAGCTCATATTTCTGTTTAAATTCCTCTAATTTGCGTGTAAATTCTGCGCTTTCAATCTCGTCCATCTGCTCGGTAAAGCTATGCTCTTCCAACTGCGTGTCGGTCAGCTGCATCATGTAGACTGCGATGTTAGAACAGTGATCTGCCACACGCTCATAGTTCATTGCAAGATCGGAAAGTACCAGTCCAAGTTCAATGGTACATTTTCCTTTTCTCAGACGTTTCATATGATTCTTCTTCACGTCTTTGTTTAATTCGTCGATGACTTCCTCTAACGGCTCTACGGTACGCGCCAGATCAATATTTCCATCCACGAATGATTTTGTGGTACGGTCTAAGATGTCGGCTACTGCTTCCCCGTAGATGCGCATCTCTTCTTTTGCCTTTTTCGAGAACGCCACGCCATCCTTGTTCATCTGCTGTGCATTTTCTGCAACATTGATAGAGTGGTCGGAAATTCGCTCAAAGTCGGTCAGACAGTGCAGTAACGAGGTTACTTTCAAACTGTCTTTGTAAGACAAATCCTGACTGCTTAACTTGGTAAGGTAAGCACTGATCTTATCATCATAGGTGTCTACACGATTTTCTTTTGCGATCACGTCTTCGATCTTCTCTTCGGAGTAATCGGTCAGCACTTCCATTGCCTCTAAAAATCCGGCCTTGGTCATCTCTGCCATCTGATTGACTAAAGAATGACACTGCTCGATCGCAAATGCCGGGCTGCTTAAGAAACGGTCATCTAAGATAACAAAAACATCCTCTTCCTGTTGCTGCTCGTCCGGAGTCTTTGGCAGGGTAAGGTATGCCAATTTCTCCAGTCCTTTGGTAAACGGAAGCAGTACAACAGTTGCAAAGATATTAAAGATCGTATGGATCGCTGCAATTCCGGCAACTCCTACTGTCTCATTCGTAAATGAGAAGTGGAAGATCGCATTTCCTGTATAAAATACAAGCATGAACAGAATGGTTCCGATAATATTAAAGTACAAGTGCACAAAAGCGGCACGTTTTGCTCCCTTGTTGGCACCAACAGAGGAAATCATTGCAGTCACACAGGTTCCGATGTTCTGACCCATAATGATCGGAAGAACAGAACCATAGGTAAATCCGCCTGTTACGGACAATGCCTGTAAAATACCAACCGAAGCAGAGGAACTCTGGATCACTGCCGTAAGGATCGCACCGGTAAGCACACCGAGTACCGGGTTATTGAACATGGTAAGCATGTTGGTAACCTCCGGAACATCTGCCAATGGCTCTACCGCACCACTCATGGTCTCCATACCAAACATCAGCACAGAAAATCCCAGTAAGATCTGTCCGATATCCTTCTTCTGGTCACTCTTGGCTGACA
>JBNMKU010000007.1:0-51503 GCA_050874505.1 Roseburia sp.
ATAATAAACTAATTGTTTGAAAGAATGAAAAGGAGTTCAATATGGAGAAAACAGCAAAAATAGGATATCGGGAAGTGCTGGTGCAAAAAGAATATGCAAAAAAACTGGCAGCAAATACCATCAACCGACTGGGCGATTCCATTGATGTGATCGCGTTTCAATGGCTGGTCTATCATATTACCGGAAGTGCGGCATGGTCGGCGTTGATCATGGCATTCAATATGCTGCCTAGCATGTTGCTTGAGCCGTTTGCAGGGGCACTGGTAGAGGGACGGAAGAAAAAGAATATTCTGGTCATCACGGATTGTATCCGTGGTGTTGTTACCGTAAGTCTTGCCATCCTTTATCTGATTGGGCAGGTAAGACCATGGATGCTGGTCGTATTTACATTAACAAATTCAACGGTGGAGGCATTTTCTTCTCCGGCGGGTACGGCACTGCTGCCAAAGATACTCGATGAAAAATATTACGAGTACGGCACGTCCTTAAATTCTGTCATTTCCAATGTCATGCAGCTGCTCGGTTATGGTGTGGCTGGTATCATCATTGGCGGATTTGGGGTATGGAGTGCGATCCTGATCGATGCGGCATCTTTTTTTGGTTCCGCTCTGTTTCAGAGTGCAATGAAAGTGGACGAAGGAGAGGTGCGCCAGGGCAGATTTTCTTTTGAAGAGTATAAGCAGACTTTTTTAGCAGGGCTGGTTTATCTGAAAAATACGCCGGTGGTTCGGAATTTCTGCATTATGAGCTGTATGTTAAATGCGGTCCTGATCCCGTTTAATTCACTTGTGACCCCATTCGTTTATGAAGTACTTGGTGGTGGCAGCGAACTGATCAGTGCGATATCCATGAGTGCCAGTATTGGAATGATGGCAGGTGCATTTTTGTTTCCCAAATTTGCGGATCGTTTTTCGGTACGTTTTAATGTGGTGGCAAGTGGAATTGTGATCGGAGCAGCAAATATACTCTACTGTACCGGAGGACTGTTTCAGGAAAAACAAATGGCAGTCTATCTGGTTGTCATAGTGCTCGGCATTGCAATGGGAATGGGAGCGAGCATTACCTGTGCGCTGTTACAGGTTCAGTTGGTGAAAACGGTTGAGCAGGAATATCTTGCGAGAGCGGCGGCTATTTTTAATGCCGGAGCGGCGGCTGCATCCCCGCTTGCATCTGTCATTACCAGCGCTGCGGCAACCAGATTCAGCGTCAGCCAGATTTTTATAGTCAGTGGTGCCATATGTGTGGTATCATTTCTGTATATAGGAATCCGAAAAGTCAGACTGGAATAGGTATCTTACATAGAGCGGAGTGGAAAGGCGGATTGTCATGCAGAATATCATAAGTAAAGAAGTGGATTATGTATCGGAAGCGATCGTATTGCTGGAATGGATGGTACTGGAACATTCCTCCATCGAGGAAGTTGAGAAAAATATAACAGGGACATCCGGCGAGAAAAAGGAAGATCTGCAGCGGCTGTTCGGTTTGCTGCGCCGGATGGTAAAGGATGCAGAAAAACAGTTTCGCAGGAAAAAGGACAAGATATCCTTTTATTTTCAGCCGGGGAAAAACTGGGAGGAAACAAATTCCACGCTGGTACTGTTATCTTCTGAAATGAAAGTGTTCTCCGGAAAGAGTGTCAGCGAGGTATGGAAAGAGTTAGAGGAACTTTCTGAGGAAGAGGTCTGCCGGAAATTCAGCTTGCAGATGCTCCGTGTTGCAGGGAACGGGATTTATGACAATGAGACGAGCGGGACAGGTGATGCGGCTGAGATCATGCGGCGTATCTTAAAACTGCAGATCTCCTCTGAAAAAAAACTGCTCTTTCAGGATCTCTTCTGGAACCGCGAGGAACACCGGAAGCAGATCTTTGAACTGATAGAGGAGGCGGTTGATTTTTTACAGGGTTACAGAGAGGAACTTGAGGCGGAAGCAGCGCGGTTTTATGAACACTGGTCCGGGCTTCTGGTCGACGGGCAGACCTTTTCCAGATATGTAAAGGAATATTTCAGTATTGATATTGGAGAGGAAAATCCATATGGGTTTGAAGTATGGCCAAGTATTCTGGGGATAAACCGGTGTTCCTATACCGGTGATATGGATGAAAATGGAAAGTTCCGCAGCCCGGAAATCGTGCATCTCGGAAGTGCCGCAACTTATGGAGTCTACATGAAAGGCTGGAAGCCTACCGCAGAGATGGAGAACAAACTTGCGCTGGAAGTGTTAAAGGTATTAAGTGATAAGAGTAAGTTTGAAATCTTATCGTATATCAGGGACAAACGTGCCTATGGAAGCGAACTGGCGAAACATATGGGGCTGACTACTGCCACGATATCCCATCATATGGGGGCACTGTTTGACTGCGGGCTGGTGGAAATGGAGCGGGAAAATAACCGCATGTTCTATCGGGAAAAGAAAGAGACGATGGAGCAGGTGCTCGAATATTGCCGGAAAACATTGTTATAAAAAGTGCTTGCACATTAAAATTGACTATGCTATAATAAATTCCTGTCAGGACATTCCTGATGAATGGGCAGATTCCCGAGTGGCCAAAGGGGACAGACTGTAAATCTGCTGCAAATTGCTTCGGTGGTTCGAATCCACCTCTGCCCATTGTATTGTCCGGTAGGAGAATACATTTTATCTTTTATAAGATTGCCGGCGTGGCGGAACTGGCAGACGCGCAGGACTTAAAATCCTGTTGTAGAAATACAGTACCGGTTCGATTCCGGTCGCCGGCATGAGAGAGAAACATGATGGATATCATGTTTCTTTTTTTGTGCAGTTTTTACAAAAAAATTGGGAAAAGATTGCAGGGAAAAAAAGCCGGTGCTACAATATGCGAAAGCATAATTTGAGGGAAACATAAATGTTAAGTATCTTAGAATATGATGAGGAGTGGGGAAAAAAGAAACTCCGCCAGACAGAATATGAAGCTGGAAAAGAAGATGGCATAGCACAGGGCAAACAGAAAAAATTAATAGCACTGGTATGCAAAAAATTAAAAAGAGGCTGTTCAATAGAAGAGATTGCAGAGATCTTGGAAGAGGATATCGAAACCATCCGTCCCATCTGTGAAGTGGCGCAGGCATATGCGCCGGACTATGAAACAGAAAAAATATGGTCTGCTTATTGTAAACAATCGTCATAAAACCATGCCTGTCCTCATAAAATGTGGATAAAACGGGGAGTCATCAGGCGGCTCCCTGTCTTGGAAAAAGAGGGAGGCCACATGGGACGGGAAAGAAATGAGCAACAAGGGAAAAACGTATTAGAACAGGAAGAAAAAAAGTCGGTGCTGGTCCGCTTTATGGAGCAGTTGAATGATCCGCTGATCTTCATTTTGTTTGCGGCAGCAGCGATTTCCATAGGATTGAGAGAATATGGGGATATGGCGATCATTCTTGCTGTGGTTCTGCTAAACGCAGTCGTGGGAGTCATACAGGAAGGAAAAGCAGAGCGGGCGTTAGAGGCGTTAAAGGAAATGACGAGCCCACATGCCTGGATCAAGGATGGTGGAGAGAGAAAAGAGATACCGGCAGCAGATCTAAAGGTGGGGGATATCGTATACATAGAAGCGGGATGTCAGGTGCCGGCGGATTTAAAACTGACCGAGGCGGTGCAACTGCAAATAGAAGAATCGGCACTGACCGGCGAATCTTTTCCAATCTCTAAAAATGTGACAGAGCAGAATCAGGCATACATGACCACAAATGTCACCTACGGACGTGGCGAAGGGATCGTTACGGCAATCGGTATGGATACGGAGATCGGAAAGATTGCCAGTATGCTGCGGGGGGCAAAGACAGAGCTGACGCCGCTGCAGAAACGTCTTGCCGAACTGGGAAAGATTTTAAGCACCATAGCGGTATTTTTATGTGTTCTTTTATTTTTTATCGCGGTATTGCAGAAACGGGATATCGGAGAAATGCTGATCACGGCAATTTCACTCGCGGTAGCGGCAGTGCCGGAGGGACTTGCGGCGATCGTCACGATGGTGCTGGCACTTAGCGTATCGCGTATGGTAAAAGTTAATACGATTGTAAAAAGACTTCCAAGTGTAGAGACACTGGGCTGTGTTTCAGTGGTCTGTTCGGATAAGACCGGGACACTGACACAGAACCGGATGACGGTAAAGGAGTGCTATACCAATGGGGAAGTAAAGGAAGTAAAAAAGCTTGATCAGGAGAAAGACAAGCAGTTTTTACAGGGCTTTGTGTTATGCAATGATGCCTCGATCGAGAATGGAGCAAGAATCGGAGATCCAACGGAACTTGCCCTTTTACTTATGGCAGAACCCCTTGGAATCCACAGGGAACAGTTAGAGCAGAGGATGCAGCGCGTTGCGGAGCTTGCATTTGATTCGGAGCGAAAACGGATGACAACGCTGCATAAAGATGGAAGAGGGCGGATATCCTATACGAAAGGATCACCGGATGAGATCATAGAACGCTGTCAATATGTATTGATCCATGGGGAAAAACAGCCGATGACACCGGAGCGCAAGCGGCAGATCTATCAGGTGCTTTCCCGTTTTACGAGCAGGGCACTGCGGGTGCTGGCACTTGGCATCAAGGAAAGCACCACAGGTGCATTTTCTGAAAGTGTCACAGGCATGTTTCCCGAAAGAACCACAGGCGGAATTTCCGAAAACGGACTGACGTTCGTTGGAATGGTGGGGATGGCAGATCCGATAAGACCGGAAGCGAAAGAGGCGGTGTCAGAGTTTTACCGTGCCGGGGTAAAGACCATCATGATCACCGGAGACCGGGTGGATACCGCATTTGCGATCGCAAGAGAACTTGGGATTGCAACCGACCGAAGAGAGTGCATCTCAGGGGAAGAACTGGTGCTGCTGTCGGAAACGGAACTAAAAGACCGTTTATCCTATCTTAGAGTTTTCGCGCATGTCTCGCCGGAGCATAAAGTACGGATCGTCACGGCATGTAAACAGAACGGAGAAGTTACGGCAATGACGGGAGACGGTGTCAATGATGCGCCTTCCCTCAAGTCCGCAGATGTTGGCATTGCCATGGGAAAAATGGGAACGGATGTGGCGAAGAATGCAGCAGATATCGTACTGACGGATGACAATTTTGCCACGATCGCGAAAGCGATCGCGCAGGGACGTTCCATTTATGAAAATATCCGTAAGTCGGTGCTGTTTTTACTGTCTTCCAATTTCGGTGAGATCATCACGATGCTGTGTGCGATCATACTTGGATTTGCGGCTCCGTTAAAATCCAGTCATATCCTGTGGATCAATCTGATCACGGACTCACTTCCGGCACTGGCTCTTGGTGTGGATGTGGAAGAAAACAAGAGCTATATGGACCGTCCACCGAGAGGGAGAGAGGAAAGTCTTTTTGCCGGGGGAGGATGGAGTTGTACCTGTTTTTACGGGCTTTTGATCGCGGTGATCAGTACAGTGGCTTTTTTACAGCTTCCGGTGGCATTTCTGTTGCAGAGGCATCTTCCGGTTTCGATAGAGGGTATCCGGAAACTTTTAGCGGATCCTGCATTGTTAAGCCGCTGCCAGACCTATGCGTTTA
This sequence comes from Roseburia sp., assembly GCA_050874505.1. Lineage (GTDB taxonomy): Bacteria > Bacillota > Clostridia > Lachnospirales > Lachnospiraceae > Roseburia. The sequence goes on from JBNMKU010000007.1 coordinate 5,550, forward strand.
CAGTCCTTGGCATGTCGCAGCTATTTCATGCAGTCGGGATGCGCGATGTCGAGACATCACTGTTCCGTATGAATCATCTGGGCAACCGGCTGATGATAGCGGCTGTTTTTGTAGGATTTGGATTGCAGTTTGCAGTGACGGAGATACCGGTGCTCATTACTTTATTTGGCACCTGCAGGTTGTCTGTACTGGAATGGGTAAAGCTTCTGGTGTTATCTGCCATGCCGCTGCTGGCGCATGAAATATTAGTAATACTTGCTTATTCCGGAGAGCAGGAAGAAAAAATACAAGGCTATCCGGTTCGGAAAAGTACCGAAAACAGATGGCATTAAAAAAATGCTAAGATATGGGGAAACAGCTAGACAATTTAAAATCAATTTTTTATAATCAGACAAACAACAAAAAAGCTTAAATCAATGAAATGGCTTTTGGAAACAGAAGCCGCAACGCTAAGAGGGAGTAGTAGGAAATACATCATCAACATACGCGATTGAAAAATCTGGTGATGTATACCACTCTGGTGGTTATGAGACTTTTGGCACAGGGATACAACTTGTATTTTTGTGCCGGAAGTCTCTTTTTTTACTGTATAGGAAATTCCCGATACAGCAAAAGCAGGCAAGCTTACCATGTAAAAATCTGGGAGGAGAAAAATGCGCGAGTGTTATCAAAGAGAAGCAAGGGATGTTGTAACGGAACTGGAAAGCGATGAAAAGAGAGGACTGTCCATAGAGGAGGTAAAAAAGCGGCAGGAACGTTATGGAAAAAACGAACTTGAGGAAGAGGAAAGAAAACCGGTCTGGCGGGTTTTTATGGAGCAGTTTTTGGATGTGTTAGTGATCATTCTGCTGATCGCGGCAGTGATATCTGCACTTTCCGGAAATCTGGAAAGCACGCTAGTGATCCTGGTCGTGCTGATCTTAAATGCGGCACTTGGGACAGCACAGACGAGAAAAGCAGAAAAATCATTAGACAGCTTAAAAGCCTTATCTTCTCCAAGTGCAAAAGCATTACGGGAGGGAGAGAAAACAGAGGTCATGGCAGCCGAGCTTGTACCCGGAGATATCCTGTTGCTGGAGGCAGGGGATCTGGTGGCGGCGGATGCAAGGATCCTTTTTAGTTATTCTCTGCAGGTCAATGAAAGCTCACTGACCGGGGAAGCGTTGAACGTGGAAAAAACAGATACTGCGTTGGAGGGCGAGCGGGCACTGGCAGATCGCATCAATATGGTGTATTCGGGAAGTCTTGTCACATATGGGCGTGCAGAGGCAGTGGTAACAGCCACCGGAATGGAAACAGAAATCGGAAGGATCGCCACTCTGCTCAATCAGACGAAGGAGAAAAAAACACCGCTGCAGAGATCCTTGGATGAATTTGGAAAGAAACTCGCATTCGTGATCTTGGCAATTTGTGTTCTGGTGTTTGGCTTAAGCCTGTATCGGAACATGCAGCTACTGGATGCCATGATGTTTGCGGTCGCACTGGCAGTGGCGGCAATACCGGAGGCGCTGGGCTCGATCGTTACCATCGTGCAGGCGATCGGAACACAGAAAATGGCAAAAGAGCAGGCGATCATCAAAGACTTAAAAGCGGTGGAAACATTAGGCTGCGTTTCCGTCATCTGCTCGGATAAGACCGGAACACTGACACAGAATAAAATGTCGGTGCAGAAGATCTATGCAGATGGGGAAGTATTTACGCCGGGAGAACTGGATCTGAAAAAGAAATGCCATCAATATTTTGCATGGAATGCGGTTTTAAATAACGATGCACAGATCAGGGGAAATACGGTGCTTGGCGATCCGACGGAAGCAGCTTTGCTTGAAATGGCAGAAAAAGCCGGGGTGGATGAAGAAGAGTGGCGGAAAAGGTGGCAGAGGAAACAGGAACTGCCCTTTGATTCCGAGCGGAAACGGATGAGCAGTACCTATCGGATCGGGGAGAGAGAACTGCTTTTTACCAAAGGAGCCGTGGATGTGCTGCTCGGTCATATGACAGGCATTTTGGAAGGAGAGCAGGAACGGCCGATCACGGAGGAGGAGAAACGAAAGATCGAAGAGCAAAACCGGACATTTTCCGAGCAGGGACTTCGGGTACTCTGTTTTGCCTGTCGGGAGTATGAAGCGGATTGTGAGCTTACCTTAGAACAGGAAAAGGATTTTGTATTTCTTGGACTTGCGGCAATGATGGACCCGCCGAGGGAAGAAGCGGCTGCGGCGGTGGCAGAGGCAAAACAGGCGGGAATACGACCGGTTATGATCACCGGGGATCATAAGATCACGGCGACGGCGATCGCAAAGCGGATCGGCATCTTTTCGGACACGGACTTAAGCATGACAGGACCGGAACTGGATGCGATCACAGATAAGGAACTCGATCAGCTCATAGAAAGCATTTCGGTATTTGCGAGAGTTTCGCCGGAAAACAAGATAAGGATCGTGGAAAGCTGGCAGCGGAAGGGTGCGATCGTTTCCATGACGGGAGACGGGGTAAATGATGCACCGGCATTAAAAAAAGCGGATATTGGTGTTGCGATGGGAATGACCGGAACAGAAGTGGCAAAGGATGCGGCATCCATGATATTAGCGGATGATAATTTTGCCACGATCATGAAGGCGGTGGCAAATGGAAGAAATGTATACAAAAATATCCGCAATGCGATCCTGTTCCTTCTGTCCGGAAATATGGCAGGTATCCTGGCAGTGCTTTATACATCGGTTGCGGCACTTCCGGTCCCATTTGCACCGGTGCATCTGCTGTTTATCAATCTTTTGACGGATTCACTCCCGGCACTTGCAATCGGTATGGAGCCAATGGAACGGGATGTCCTTCTCGAAAAGCCTAGAAATCCGAAAGAGGGAATATTGACAACGGCATTTCTGGGACGGATCTTGTGGCAGGGAACTCTGATCGCGGCAGCTACCATGGGGGCGTTTTATCTTGGACTAAAGGAGAGTGCTGCGATGGCAAGTACAATGGCATTTGCCACCCTAACACTGGCTCGCCTTTTCCATGGCTTTAACTGTCGCAGCAGACATTCTATCTTTCGCATTGGATTTTCGGGAAACTGGTACAGTCTCGGAGCATTTGTACTTGGAGTCCTGCTCCTTACAGCGGTAACGATGATACCGGTTTTGCGGACACTGTTTTCTGTAGAAACGATGAATGCCGTGAAAATTGGAATGATCGTACTTCTTGCGGCATTGCCGACGGCGGTGATCCAGGCCGGGAGAGTACTGTGGGGAAAATAAAAACACAATATTGAAAAAAATATAAATTAATGGTTGACGAAAAAAAATCTTGTGTATGATAATAGGAAAGGTAAATTGATGAACGATACAAAAACACAAGAGGATTTAGAAGATGAAAATAGGGTTTGATAATGACAAGTATTTAAAAATTCAGTCGGAGCACATCAAAGAGCGGATCGGACAGTTTGGCGATAAACTGTATCTCGAATTTGGCGGAAAGCTGTTTGATGATTATCATGCATCCCGCGTACTGCCGGGATTTGCACCGGACAGTAAATTACAGATGCTGATGCAGTTATCGGATATGGCGGAGATCGTGATCGTCATCAGTGCAGCAGATATTGAAAAAAATAAGGTGCGTGGTGACCTTGGAATCACCTATGATATGGATGTGGTGCGTCTGATCGGAGAGTTTGAAAAGAAAGGGCTTTATGTCGGAAGCGTGGTGATCACCCAGTTTGCAGGGCAGACCGGTGCTGTGCAGTTTCGTGAGAGACTGGAAAAAAGAGGAATCAAAGTATATCAGCATTATAAAATAGAGGGATACCCGGCAAATATCCCGCTGATCGTCAGTGAGAACGGGTTCGGAAAGAATGACTATATCGAGACGACAAGACCTCTGGTGGTGATCACTGCACCGGGACCTGGAAGCGGAAAAATGGCGACCTGCCTGTCCCAGCTCTATCATGAGAACCTGCGTGGCACCAAGGCGGGATATGCCAAATTTGAGACATTCCCGATCTGGAACATCCCGCTCAAGCATCCGGTAAATCTGGCATATGAAGCGGCAACCGCAGACTTGAATGATGTCAATATGATCGACCCGTTCCATCTGGAAGCGTATGGAGAGACCACGGTAAATTACAATCGTGATATCGAGATCTTCCCGGTCTTAAATGCGATTTTTGAGGGAATTTACGGAGAAAATACCTATTATAAATCTCCGACCGATATGGGTGTCAATATGGCAGGAAACTGCATCATTGATGATGAGGCATGCTGTGAAGCTTCGAAAATGGAGATCATAAGACGATATTACACAGCGGTCAATAAATTGGTCAAAGGGGAAGCGAGTGAGAACGAAGTTTATAAGATTGAACTTCTGATGAAACAGGCGAAGATCTCAACGGATGACAGAAAAGTAACCGTAGCAGCGAAGAAACGCGCGGAAAAGCTTGGGGTTCCGACCGCGGCGATCGAGCTTTCTGACGGACATATCATTACGTCAAAAACATCCGATTTCCTTGGGGCATCTGCGGCATTGTTATTAAATGCGGTAAAATATCTGGCAGGGATCGAACACGATGAAAAGCTGATCCGTCCGGAAGCGATCGAGCCAATCCAGGATCTGAAAGTCCGGTTTTTAGGTGGAAAAAATCCAAGACTCCATACAGATGAGGTGCTGATCGCGCTTTCGCTTGCGGCGGCAACCAATGAAAATGCAAAGAAGGCGTTAGAACAGCTTCCGGCACTTCGCGGCTGTCAGGTGCATACCTCTGTCATGCTCTCAGAAGTTGATACCAAGATCTTTAAAAAACTCGGGGTAGACCTGACCAGCGAACCGGTCCGGAGCGGTGCTTATAACGTCTTATCTGCCTGATAACGCGCGGTGGATTCGCGCTCGATCAGTCTTGCGCGGATCTGCGTGCGGCAGAACGGGATATGATGTACCAGGGAATTGAGGACAACATAGGCACATTTTCCGAGCTCATTGCGTTCCTGCCGGATCGTCGTAAGCGGTGGATTCAAGGTAGCTGCCAGCGGAATATCATCAAAACCGACTACACTGATATCCTCCGGGACACGGAAGCCCCTTAATTTGCACTCGGCAATGACACCGGAGGCGATCAGATCGTTACCGCAGATGATAGCCGTTGCACCTGCACCGAGGAAAGTGGGCACATGATATTTGGCACTGTCAGCCACATAATAGCCGTATGCGGTCAGTTCTTCTATGATCGGAAGACCGTGCGCGCGCATGCTTTCGTAGTAGGCAGCCTGCCGTTCCTCGGAAACCATAGAGTGCAGGGAACCATTTAAAAAAGCAATCTTTTTATGTCCCAATGTATAGAGGTGGTCGACTGCGGCGTCGATCCCCTCGAAGTTGTCGGTACCGACATAGCATACATTTGGATTCTTCTTAATATAATTATCAAACAGTACGGTAGGCATGGTCGTATGCTCCAGCTGCCGCATCCATTCGTCATGCAGTGCAAAACCGATCAGAAATGCACCGCAAAATCCATTCTTTAACATATAGGTATCGTATTTTTCTTCCAGCTGAAACGCAGGGGTGACCGGAATCACGGTGACATCCCATTTGTAGCGGAACGCATTCTGCTTAAATCCGAGCACCACATCATAGCCGAACTGATCTGGTGTATCATATTCCATATTCTCTACGAAAATTGCGAGTTTGCGGTTTTCAACTTTTTTTGATTTCTTTGTTGCGTAGCCCATTTCCACTGCGGTATCCAATACAAGCTGTCGCAGATCCTCACTGATATCGCTTGCACCGTTTAGTCCTTTGGATACGGTACTGATGGAGATGCCGAGCCGGTTTGCAATGTCTTTGATGGTTGCCATAAACATATCCCCGATCTGTATAAATTATTTTCTATTATAGCGAAGAATCCCCGGTTTTACAAGAAAATGCCAAATGAGGCATCGTTTTTTCGAAAAAAAACTAAAAAAAGGTGGTTAATTTACACAAAAAACGTCGAACAAAAACGTTAAATATGGCAAAAACGATATCAAAACCTGCAAATTCGTTGACAAAAAACGTTTTCAGTAATAAAATCATCTCAGATACGAAAAAAAGCGAAAATGCGAAAACGAAAGGAAACCGGGGGAGAAACATTGGAAGAAAAACGGTTGACCAGAGGCGCAGGAATCCTTCTGGCGATTACAAGTTTACCATCTTCATATGGAATAGGAACATTGGGAGATGCGGCATTTCAGTTTGTGGATCTTTTGGTGGACTTAAAACAGCGGTACTGGCAGGTGCTGCCGGTAGGACCTACCGGATATGGTGACAGCCCGTATCAGTCGTATTCCGCATTTGCCGGTAATCCGTATCTGATCGATCTGGATGATCTGGTCGCGCAGGAACTGTTAAGGGAAGAGGAGATCCGCAGTTTCCACTGGGGCACAGATGAAAATGATATCGACTATGCAATGATCTACGAAAATCGATATCAGGTGCTTCAGATGGCATACAAAAGATTTACTCCAAACGATGAGTACAGACATTTTGCAGAAGAAAATAAAACATGGCTGGATGAATATGCGACCTATATGGCATTGAAACACCACTTTGGTGACCGGGAATGGCAGAGCTGGGATGAGCCGTTTAAAAACCGGGAACCGCAGGCAATCGAGAAATGTCAGGAAACATTAAAGACAGAGATTTTATTTTACAAGTTTTGCCAGTACGAATTTTTCAGACAGTGGGAGCTTTTAAAAAATTATGCGCACAGCAGAGGAATCCTTTTGATCGGAGATGTTCCGTTTTACATAGGTGCAGACAGTGCAGATGTCTGGGCACACCGGGAATATTTCTTATTAAAAGAAGACGGCATGCCAAACGGCGTGGCGGGAACACCGCCGGATCTGTTTTCTGAGGAAGGTCAGAAATGGGGAAGCCCGATCTACGACTGGAACCGCATGGAAGAGGATGGATTTTTCTGGTGGGAGCAACGGATCGCACAGCAGGCAGCAATGTTTGATGTCATCCGTCTGGATCACTTTAATGCGATCGTAAAATCCTATATCGTGTCTAGCGATGCGGAAAATGGGAAGAATGGTAAGTGGAGCAAAGGCCCCGGAAAGAAATTAACCGATGTGATACAGAAAGCATCCGGTGAAACACAGATCATTGTGGAGGATATGGGAACGAAATATTCCCTGCCGGGAGTCAAAAAACTGTTGAATAAGACAGGATGGCCGGGCATCAAGATTTTGATGTTTGCATTTGAAGATGATACCGCAAATGAACATCTGCCACACAATTATGTGAGCAGCAATCTGGTGGTATATGCCGGAACCCATGATAATGATACGATCGTTGGTTATTTCAGAGACAAGACGGATTATGAACTGGCTTACCTTTATGAGTATCTGAACATCCGTTACAAAGAAGAAATACCGGATGCGTTGATCCGGGCAGCATATGCAAGTATCGCAGATGTGGCGATTATCCAGATGCAGGATCTGTTAAAGCTGGGAAATGAAGCCAGAATGAATGCACCGTCTACGGTGGGAAGCAACTGGCGATGGAGGCTTGGCAGGGATCACTTAAGTGAAGAACGCCGGGCATGGATACGGACACTTGCAACCGTATACAGACGTTAATTTGTTATAAGATGCCGGATAAGGCATTTTATATAGAACATTTTCAATGGAAAAGAAAAGGAGAGGAAAAGATGAAAAAGAAAGCAGTATCTTTATTACTCGTTGCAGCAATGGCAGCTACTATGATGGCTGGTTGCGGAAACAATGCAGCAGGAAATGCTGGAAACAGCACAGATAATGGCACAAGTGGGGACAACAGTGCAGCAGCACCGTCTACAGAGACAGCCGAAGCAGGTGACTCAGCAGATTCATCTGATGAAGAAGCATGGGCAGGAACAATCAAAGTATGGAGCCCACAGGAAGATCAGGATACAGGCTGGCTTTCCGAGCAGTGTGATGCATTTAACGCAGCACATCCAAACTGGGATGTAACATTCGAATATGGTGTATGTGCAGAGGGTGATGCAAAATCAACCGTAACACAGGACGTAGAAGGATCTGCTGATGTATATATGTTAGCAAACGACAACATTCCTGACTTAGTAGCAGCAAATGCACTTGCAGAGTTAGGTGGAAGTTATTTAGATTATGTAACAAGCACAAACTCAGAGTCTATTACAGCATCTGTAACATACAATGATGCAGTGGTAGCATTCCCATTCACATCCAATACATGGTTCATGTACTACGATAAGAGCGTATTCTCAGATGACGACATCAAGAGCTTAGACACCATGTTAGAGAAAGGAAAAGTTTCTTTCCCACTAAACAACTCTTGGTATATTCAGGCATTCTACGCAGCAAACGGATGTACTTTATTCGGTGATGGTACTGATGCAGCAGCAGGTATCGACTTCGGTGGAGACAAAGCAGTAGAGGCTACAGATTACTTAGTAGATTTAGCAGCAAATCCAAACTTCATCAACGATAAAGATGGTTCTGGTATGGCTGGTTTAAGAGACGGAAGCGTAAATGCGATCTTCTCCGGTACATGGGATGCTGAGTCTGTAAAAGAAGCATTAGGTGACAACTTTGGTGTTGCAGCACTTCCTACTGTAAACATTGGTGGAAAAGAAGGTCAGTTAAAATCATTCATGGGTTCTAAAGCAATCGGTGTAAATCCAAACGCAGAGAACATGCAGGTAGCTATGGCATTAGCAGCATACCTTGCAGGTGAGGACGCACAGAAAGCTCATTACGACATGAGAAACATCCTTCCTACTAACGTTAACATTCAGCTTGCAGACGATCCGATCGCTACAGCAGTTTCTAAAGTAATGACAGATACTTCTATCATGCAGCCATTAGTTTCTGAGATGGGTAACTACTGGTCACCAGCAGAGAACATGGGTAATGCGATCATCTCCGGCGAAGTAACACATGACAACGCTGCTGAGAAGACAGAAGCAATGAACACAGCAATGAACACAGACGTTGCGCAGTAATAGAAATACTCTCACTACCACTCAAAATGTAAGATCAATGATAAAACGGATTCCAGAGGGTGCCGCAGGGCACCCGGGGAATCCTTATAAACGTTATTAAGGAGGCCCATAACGTGAAAAAGGCTGGTAAAAAAGTAAACGAATTTCCAACACCCTATACAGTGACGAATGCACTGACAAAGGGAAATATAATAACCAAAATTTCCATGCTCATTATGGGCTTGGGTAATATTGCACACAAGCAGATCGGAAAAGGTATCATGTTTCTTGCAGTAGAAGCTGCCTATATTTTATTCATGGTACAGTCCGGTATCTATAATTTATCCATGCTTCCTTCTCTTGGATGGAGAGAACAGGAAAAAGTCTGGAATGAAAAGAAAAGCATTTATGAATACACCGCAGGCGATCAGTCTTCCCTGATCCTTCTCTATGGTGTTGCAACTATTTATATTACTGTGATGTTCATTGTTGTATGGAGAGAAGCAGTAAAAAGTTCTTATAAATCAGAAGTGCTTGCAAAACAGGGCAGACACTTAAACACATTTGGCGAAGACATCAAGAGTTTGTTTGATCAAAATTTACATAAATTGTTATTAGCAGCTCCAATTATGGGTGTTTTGATCTTTACCATTCTTCCATTGCTTTATAATATTACGATGGCATTTACGAATTACAGTAAGGCAAATGAACATCTGGTATTATTTGATTGGGTTGGACTGGCAAATTTCAAAAAGATCTTAAACTTTGGAGACAGCATTGGAAAACAGTTCTATTCCGTATTGGCATGGACAATCATCTGGGCAGTTTTTGCAACAGCACTTAACTATATATTTGGTATGATCTTGGCGATCATCATCAACCGGAAAGAGACAAAGGCAAAGGGATTTTGGAGATTTTGTTTTGTACTTTCCATTGCAGTACCGCAGTTCGTATCCTTACTGATCATGAGAAGTATGTTACAGCAGACCGGTATTGTAAATACACTGTTATTAAAATACGGTATCATTGACACGGCACTGCCGTTCTTTACAAATGCGACATGGGCAAGAGTGACGGTTATCGTCATCAACCTCTGGGTTGGTATCCCATACACCCTGCTTCAGGTAACCGGTATCTTACAGAACATTCCGGGAGAACTTTACGAGGCAGCTAAAATCGATGGTGCAAATGCAGTACAGACTTTCTTTAAGATCACACTGCCATACATGTTCTTTGTTATGACACCATATCTGATCACGCAGTTTACAGGAAATATCAACAACTTTAATGTTATTTACTTACTGTCAGGTGGAAATCCTACTCCGGTGGATGCAACGGCAGGAAAGACAGACTTGCTTGTTACCTGGCTGTATAAACTGACGGTAGACAAGAACTACTATAACTTAGGTGCCGTAATCGGTATTATGACATTCATTGTCCTTGCTATTGTTGCACTGGTAACTTATCGTAATACCACATCCTATAAAGATGAGGAGGGATTCATGTAATGAGTAAGACAGTTAGTTCCGGAACAAAGATCCGTAAAAAAGTCGTAAATGTGCTGATCCACATTTTACTTGCCATACTGGCACTTATCTGGGTATTGCCGATCGTATGGGTTGTGCTTACCAGTTTCCGTGCAGAAAAAGGTTCTTATGTAACCACCTTTTTCCCGAAAAGCTACACTTTAGACAATTATGTCCGGTTGTTTACAGACACCAGTATCTTAAACTTCCCGAAAATGTTTATGAATACATTTATCATTGCGATTTTCACCTGCATTATTTCAACTGTATTCGTGCTTTCCGTATCTTACTGTATGTCAAGAATGCGTTTTAAAATGAGAAAGCCGTTTATGAACGTTGCAATGATTTTGGGATTATTCCCATCTTTCATGTCCATGATCGCAGTATATTATATCTTAAAGGCGTTAAACTTAGCAGATGGCGCAATGATCCGTGTTGCACTGATCATCGTATTTTCTGCCGGAAGTGGTGTTGGATTTTATGTGGCAAAGGGTTTCTTTGATACCATCCCAAAGGCACTGGACGAGGCAGCGATCATTGACGGAGCAACAAGATGGCAGGTATTTACCAAGGTAACCGTGCCGCTTAGTAAACCGATCATCGTTTACACGATCTTAACTTCCTTTATGACACCATGGATCGACTTTATCTTTGGAAAAGTAATCTGCCGTGCAGATGCACAGTATTATACCGTATCGATCGGTCTTTGGAAGATGCTTGAGAAAGAGTACATCGACAGCTGGTATACCTGCTTTGCAGCCGGAGCCGTTGTTGTATCGATCCCGATCGCTATTTTGTTCCTTGTTACACAGAAATTCTATGTAGAAGGTATGAGTGGAGCAGTAAAAGGCTGATTAAAGTTCGAGGGCGAAATGACTGGATGGAAAAAGCTAAGTGCCCTTCTGTGCACAGCTACCCTGTTGGTATCTGTGGCAGGATGTGGACAGAATGGAAAAAATGAAGATCAGGCTGTGGATAACGGCACGACAGAAACCATGGATGCAGTGGCAGCGGATACAGAAACCGTACAGAGTGCGACTGCCTATGATTTGATGCGTGCCGTCAATACCGCAGAAGAAGAGATCATTGATGATAATTACCGCACCTGGTATGAGGTATTTGTCTACAGTTTCTTTGATAGTGATGGAGATGGTGTTGGCGATCTGAAGGGGCTTAACGAAAAGCTTGACTATATCAACGACGGAGATCCGGATACCGATACCGATCTGGGCTGTAACGGAATCTGGCTGATGCCGGTCATGCCATCTACGACTTACCACAAGTATGATGTCATTGATTATAAGGCGATCGACCCGGAATACGGTACACTGGATGACTTTTCTGCGCTGGTGGAAGCATGCCATCAGAGGGGCATTGATGTGATCATCGATCTGGTGATGAACCACACTTCTTCCCAGAACGAGTGGTTTTTAAATGCGACAGAGTATCTAAAGAGTCTGCCGGAAGGACAGACGCCGGATGCGTCGGTGTGTCCTTATGTTGATTATTATAATTTTGCAACAGATGCAAAGAGCGGATATGTGGCATTGGAGGGAACGCCTTACTACTATGAGGCGCAGTTCTGGAGTGAGATGCCGGATCTTAACCTTGCCAATGAAGCAGTACGGGGAGAGTTTGAAAGTATCATAGATTTCTGGCTGGACTTAGGGGTAGACGGTTTCCGCCTGGATGCAGCGAAAGAATACTATAGCGGCAGCATAGATGCCAACGTAGAGGTCTTAAACTGGTTCAACCAGATGGTAAAAGAGAAAAAAGAAGATGCTTATATTGTTGCAGAAGTGTGGAATGACATGAATACTTATGCAAAATATTATGCAAGCGGGATCGACAGTTGTTTTGACTTTGATTTTGCGGGCAGCACGGGTATTATTGCTACCGCGCTGAAAGATGGTAAAGCATCTTATTATGGAAATTCACTGGAACGTGTGCAGAGTTTGATCGCAGATTACAGCGAAAATGCGATCGATGCGCCGTTTTATACCAACCATGACATGGCAAGAGGGGCAGGTTACTATTCGGGCGATGACAGTGAGCAGCAGGCGAAGATGGCGCAGGCAATGAACCTTTTGATGTCAGGAAGTGCATTTTTGTATTATGGCGAAGAACTTGGCATGAAAGGCTCCGGTAAGGACGAAAACAAACGTGCGCCAATGTACTGGAGCGAGGATGCAAGTGCCGATGGCATGTGTCACGGACCGCTTGATATGGATACAGTGAAGATGAAATATGGTTCTGCAGAAGAGCAGCAGACGGATGGAGATTCCATCTATCAGTTTGTGAAGGAGACCATAAAGCTGAGAAACCAGTATCCGACGATCGCAAGAGGAACGGTCACATTTGAAGACACTTTGTCCGATGATGCCGTATGCGTGGTAAAAAAGGCGTATCAGGATGACGAACTGGTACTGGTGTATAATCTGTCCGCAGATGAACAAAACGTGGACGTATCGTCTCTTACGGTAAATGGCACCTCCGGTGCATCCCTTGCGATCGCAGGAGAGCTTTTGACCGGAACAGATGAGATAAAAATTGATCAGGGTGTTGTAACGCTTCCGGGCTATTCGGTTGTGGTATTAAAATAATTTCTCCTGGAATGATAGAGCGGGACCGCAAAGGTTCGGCTCTATTGTTGCGTTTGGGAGGTTTTTTTGGTGTTGCGGCGGACCGCAGGTTTTTCTTGCGATTATTTCGGAATAGGAATAAGATAAACATATTGTATTTGTATGGAAAAGTTGTATGAAAAGGAATACAATGCAGAGACTATAAGTAAAACAGAAAGTGGATGTTTTCTATGGATATCAAAGCATTAATCGGTGAGGCAACGGAATATGATAAAAAACTTCTTCTTGAGGAGAAAAGACCAAAAAGCTGGTGCAAGAGTGTAAGCGCATTTGCTAATACACTTGGTGGCTCTTTAATTTTTGGAATCTCTGATGAGGGAAAAATCGAAGGCTTGGAAACTCCTGACAGGGATGCGGAAAAGATAAGTGAAATCATCAAAACAAGATTGAGTCCGATCCCGGAATTTAATTTAAGATTTCACAATGAAAACGGAAAAGTATTGATTATACTTGATATTTATAAGGGAGAGGAAACACCTTACTATTATTCTGGAGAGGGTGTGTTAGAGGCATATGTACGGATTGGAAATGAAAGCGTAAAGGCAACAGCGACAGAGTTGAAGCGTCTTGTGCTCCGGGGAAAGAATACGTCCTATGACTCTCAGAATTCTACTTATAAAGTGGAGGACTATGCGTTTTCCAAACTAAGAGAAAGATATAAAAAATGGACGGGAAACAGTTTTGATGACAAGGATCTGATTTCTTTTGGGCTTGCAAATGAGCAGGGATATTTGACAAATGCCGGTGCTCTGCTTGCAGATGAAAGTCCTGTCCGTTGGTCGAGATTGTTTTGTACGAGATGGAATGGGCTGAATAAAAGTGGCGGTACAGTGGATGCGCTAGATGATGCGGAATATGAGGGAAGCGTTATTTCACTTATTGATAATGGGGAGGCATTTATCAAACGTAACGCTAAAATGATGTGGAGAAAGACCGCTAATTCAAGGGAAGAAATGCCTGAATATGTAGAACGGAGCTATCATGAAGCACTTGTTAATGCGTTGGCGCATCGGGATTATCTGGTAAATGGAAGTGAGGTCCATATTGATATTTATGATGACAGAATGGAAATCTATTCGCCGGGAGGAATGCCGGATGGCTCCATGATCCAGGACAGAGATCCCCTTACGGTTCCATCCACACGGAGAAATCCAGTGCTTGCAGATATATTCAATCGACTGGGCTATATGGAGAGAAAGGGCAGTGGATTCGGAAAAATTATCAGTGGATATGAGTTTCAGGTAAATTATGACGATAGTAAGCGTCCTTCTTTTCGTTCGGACAGATATCAATTTACAGTTGTGATGCCTAATTTGAATTATAATGTCACTCAAGATGTCACTCAAGATGTCACTCAAGGTGTCACCGAAGAGACGTTGGATCTTCAAATTTTGGAGTTGATACGAAAGAACAGAAAAATAAGTACAGAAAAGATGGCAGTTGAGTTAGGGGTAAGTTCCAGAACCATCAAACGTCATATAAAAGAAATGGAAAATGTCCATTATGTAGGACGCGGATTTAGCGGACATTGGGAGGTTACCTGACGGACTATGGCATAGAATATGGAAAAGATTTTCTGTGCCATAGACGTTTTCAGATAGAGACATCAGAGGACTAGGTGTCTCTATTTAATGTGGTAAAACATTGAGAGGATTGTGTGAAAACAAATGAAAAAACAGATTACATATACAGAGTTGATCAAAGAAACCCTTATCTTAACAGGCGCGGTTGCGATCATTGCGGCTGCCGTATATTTCTTTCTGGTGCCAAGCCACGCATCGGTCAGCAGTATTTCAGGTCTTGGTATCGTGCTTGCTAATTTCGTGCCGCTGCCTTTATCTGCAATCACTATGATACTAAATGTAGTGCTTTTGATCATTGGATTTTTTACCTGTGGCAGGGAGTTTGGAGTAAAAACAGTTTACACCAGCATTGCGCTTCCGGTATTTCTTGGACTTTTTGAAAAGATCTTTCCGGATTGCGGTTCACTGACGGGAAGCCAGGAATTGGATGTACTCTGTTATATTTTGGTTGTAAGCGTGGGGCTTAGTATTTTATTTAACAGAAATGCTTCTTCCGGCGGATTGGATATTGTAGCAAAGATCATGAATAAATATCTGCATATGGATTTAGGAAAGGCAATGTCTTTTTCCGGGATGTGTGTTGCACTTTCCGCGGCACTTGTCTATGACAAGAAAACGGTGGTGCTCAGTATTTTAGGAACTTATTTTAATGGTATTGTGCTGGATCATTTTATCTTTGACCATAACATGAAACGACGTGTCTGTATCATTACGGAAAAGGAAGAGGAACTGCGTAATTTTATCTTAAATGACCTGCATAGCGGGGCAACGATTTATGAGTCGATCGGTGCTTATAATATGCAGAAACGCAATGAGATCATCGCGATTGTCGATAAGTCGGAGTATCAGAAACTGATGAATTATATCAGTCACGAGGATCCCAAAGCGTTTATCACGGTGTATACAGTGGCGGATATCCGGTATCAGCCGAAGGGGTAATATTATTCTAACAAAAACTTCGCAAACTGTGCTGTTGCATCCGGGATTTCGGTATGGTAAATGACACCGAAATAGCAGTTGCCGTCACTGTAGTAACCATTTTCTTTCAGCCATTCATTGCCTGTAAGTTCGATCGCACAGGGATATTCTTCGGTTTCGCCATCATCCGTGGAATAGAGGATGGAACCCTCGTATTTGGAAAGGGTTTCCTCGGAAAGAATATTCCGCAGATCTACAAATGCCCCCTGTTTGGCATAATCTAAAAATACATCTCCGGTTCCAAAAAACAGATCTTCCTCACCGGCAGCGATCATGGTGCTTAATACTTCGTAATTGGTGTAGGTGTCCATAGTGGCATTACCTGAATCTGCAAATTGCAGGGATCCGTAAACTGAAACTGGATTGTCCTTTCTGTCATATCCATAAGCATCTAAAAACTCGTTGAAACCATCAGAAGAGGTCGCTTCTCCACTGCTGGTATTGATCATGATCACATTGAGCAATGGTTCCCGATAGGTGACAAAATGATGGATGACGGAACCGATGATAAGGACGGCTGCAATGCCGACAATGATGTGTAACCGGTAATAGTCCCAGATATATTGTACTTTTGCTTTGTTTGAGAGTGCTTTAAAATCTGTCTTTTTTTCCATGAATGATCTCCAAAATCTGATTTTTAATATGAGTAGTTCCATATAAGGATAACACAAAAAAATAGGGGAAAAAAGTGTCAAATCGTGAAGTTTTTCTAAAGTATCAGGAAAAATAGCATTAAATTTCTTCCCAAATTACCGATATATATACTGTCAAGGATGGCACTGGGATTCAATGGAAGAATCATTGAAACTCGGTGCCATTTTTATATTTAGAACAGCAAGACGGAAGTTCAAAAGAAGAGCAAATGAAAGGGAGGCAGAGTTATGTCAGTAGCAGGGATCCGAAGTGACAACAGCAACTATTACAATGTGGGAAATTCAACCCGGAACAGGCAGCAGGGCACGGTAAGTTCCTATTCCGCCGTACCATCCCAGATCACATTGCATATGAGCGATGAAAAGACGGGAGAAAAGGCATTGACGAGTGCGGGTTATCCAAATGGTGGAAGTACGGCTGTATTTCTGGCGGAGGGAAGCACGGAAGAAAATCCAAAATACCGGGTAAAGTTTTGGGATGCAGATGGCACGGAAAAAGAGTACTATGTAAATCCGAAGGAAGTAGATCCGTCCAATGCCAGCTATATCGAAATGCTCGCTTATACAACTTATGCGGATGTCAGCGGAAAAACGTCAGACGCGTTTGGCAGGTTTTTATCAGCATCGGGTGGGGTAAATGGCGAAATATCTTATGATAGCTATAATATCGATAAAAAGACCAATTTTAAATCACTGGTGCAGCAGTTTATGCAGATGCAGTATGATGCGAATAATCTGGAGGGATATCTTGCCTATAAGCAGCTTTACGATTATATGGGAAAAGATTGAAATGTATAGAAAAAAAGAGTTTCGAAAGAAACTCTTTTTTTTAGAGCGGGTGATGGGAATCGAACCCACGTATCTAGCTTGGAAGGCTAGTGTTCTACCATTGAACTACACCCGCATATATTGGGTTACTTGAGATATCGAGCAGAAACATTGTTTCTGCTCAAATGCCCAGTTCCGGAATCGAACCAGAGACACGAGGATTTTCAGTCCTCTGCTCTACCAACTGAGCTAACTGGGCGTCTCACAGCAAAATTTATTTTACAGTATAAAGTTTGCTGTGTCAAGAAAAAAATTATAATTATGCAAAAAATTTAAATGAACTATTC
Source organism: Roseburia sp. (assembly GCA_050874505.1). GTDB lineage: Bacteria > Bacillota > Clostridia > Lachnospirales > Lachnospiraceae > Roseburia. The sequence continues at coordinate 23,015 of JBNMKU010000007.1, forward strand.
AGAACCCCACCCCATATATTCGCAAAACCGCACGATGCTCGTGCTTTCTCACTGCTTACGCAGCTAATTTTGCTCATATATGGGGCGGTGACTCTATTCGAGCCACCTTCGAATAAGAAAACTGCTACTTACATGCAAGCATGATGTATCAGCTTTTCTTATTCTTAGGGGTTCTGAATAGTTACAGTTTAGTTATAAATATGGCAGTACATCTTGTGTATAAGCCCGGAGCACCTCTCCAACGCTCCATGCCTGTGCATAGCAGCCTCTCGGATTGTGCGGTGCATCGCCGTCAAAGATCTCGGAGATCGACCCGATGCAGCCGTTGTCGGTCAGGTGTGCTTTGACCGGCTCTAACATGGCAAGCATTTCGCGGATGCAGGCAGGGGAGTGGTCATGCACTTTGGCATACGCACTTAAAAAGCCGCCGAGCAGGAAGCCCCACGCGGTACCCTGATGGTAAGCCGCATCACGTTTTGGCAGAGAACCACAGTAGATGCCATGGTAATCCACATGATCCGCGGAGAGGGAACGCAATCCGCAGCCGATATAGAGTTTTTCTTTTACCACAGAGACGATCAGCTTTTCCTGTTCCTTATCTAACATGGTAAACGGAAGAGAAACCGCATAGATCTGGTTTGGTCGAAGGTGGTCATCTGTGGTGTCCCCGTCTACAACATCATAAAGACAGCCCATTTCTTCCCACCAGAATTTTTCACGGAAAGAACGGCGTGTCAAGTCAGAGAGCGTGCGGTAATCACTCGCCAGGGCGTGATCCCCATAATGCTCAGAGAGCGTTTCCATGACCTTTAACGCGTTGTACCAGAGTGCATTGATCTCGACCGGTTTGCCATGGCGCGGGGTTGCGACCCAGTCGCCGACACGCACATCCATCCAGGTGATCTGGTCAAGCCCGCTTCCGGCATGGATCAGACCGTCCTCTTCCATATAGATACTAAAATCCGTGCCAGCCCGGTATGCTGCAATGATCTCTTTTAAATGAGGGTAGATTTCTTTTTCAATAAATGAATAATCTTCCCCGGAGGAATAATACTTAAGGTATTGCCATACTGCATAAAAATACCAGAGAGAGGCATCCACCGTGTTATAGAGCGGTGGCGTGTTGTCATCCGGGAACATATTCGGAACGATCCCATGGTGCACATAGCGCGCAAACGTAAGCAGGATCTCCTGTGCCTCTTTTTTACGGTTGGTGGCGAGCACGAGCCCGGTATAGGCGATCATGGTATCTCTGCCCCAGTCCGTAAACCATGGCAGACCGGCTAAGACCGTTTTCATGCCGGTGGAACGCCGATCAGCTAAAAACTGGTCGGAAGCAAGTAACAGCTGGTTGGCAAACGTATCCGTAAAACCTGCGGTTTCATATAAATGTCTAGCGTAGTTTTCCCGCTCGTTTAAAATAGTAAAAGCCGTTTCCTCTGAAATATCGGAAAACGCGCTTGCCGAAGGGATCAGAGAGCACAGCAGGGAAACTCGTTTTTCACTATTAGCAGGAATGGTGATGGACAGTTCAACCGGGCAGTAGTGGCTGTCAAGCCCGTCTGTTTCCAGATCGACTTCCGTCTGCAGCTGCATGTTTTCGTCGTAAAGCGGCGTATGCGCTTCAAAAGTGCCGTCACTGCTCTGGAACAGGATCGTGTATTCCGGTCGGCAGTCCGGGATCAGGCAGAGGGAACGTCCGAACAGATTCGTTTTAAACTGTAAGGAGTCCTTTGTGGAGGATGCACTGTGTTCTCTGAAATTAAAAAGCGGAACAAGTGAAAAGTCTGTCTGTAAACCATTGTTTTTAATCTCATAGGAAATGGCACAGACGTTTTCCGAAGGTTTTAATGTCATATGTTTTTTTAACACAATATCCCCAAATTCATAGGTGTAATGCACACTGCCATCATAGGAAAAAGAAGTAAGATAGTCCTGTCCGTTTGCATAGACAGTTTTTCCGTTCTGTAAATGCTGGGAAGTTTCCAGAGAATATGTGGTACCTCCGGTGTGGCAGGTTTCATTTATTTTTGAAAAAATCAGATAACGCTCGGTAGGAGCATGCAGACTGGCGATCAGGTAACCCTGATGTGTGCGGTTGTGGGCACCGATCAGGGAACTTCCGGCATAACCGCCGATCCCATTGGTGATCGCCCATTCCCGCTTTATGCCGTCCGCAAAAGTCGGGTAGGCGTCTTTGTGATATTCATAAGAGATCATATAAAGATAGTCCTTTCTGGCTGATGACAGCCCTGATTTATGAGAAAAATCCGCAAGGCGTGTTTCTCATTTATGAAATAAAAATAAAATAGAACGAAAATTTACGAAAAACTCTTTTCTGACAATATTTTACATGATAGAATAGTAAAAATCCAGAGATTGGGCGTGCTTTTTTTCTAAAAATAGTTTAAAATGAAAAAAGGCTTTTTATACAACCAAAAATCTTGAGGAAAGAGAGAGTATAAAGCAATGAAAGAGATTTTAGTAATTGTTCCAAAGAAAACGACAGGGGGAAGAAAAATTCTAAATACGGTATGGTTCATTCTTGCCTGCCTGATGTTTATCGGGGCAACTTTTTTATCACCGATCATTTTCTTTGTGCCGGCGATCGGATTTGCCGTATTATGGTATTTTCAGGCATTCCGTATGGACACGGAGTGGGAGTACACCTATTATGATGGAGACCTGAATTTTGCAAGGATCCGTGCAAAGAGCAGAAGAAAGAGCATCGCGCGCATCCAGATGGATGATGTGCTTGCAGTTGCACCAAGGGGAGACAGAAGCATTTATAAATATGAAAATGACTCGTCGGTTTCCTATAAAAACCTGACTTCGGGAAATCCGGAGGCAAAGATCTATGCGCTGATCTGCAAGGGCGACAAGGGAATTACCCGCTATGAATTTGAGCCGGATGAGGACATGTTAGATGCAATGTGTGTCAAATACGCACGTATCGTTACCAAATAAACGCCAAAGGAGAGAGGCATGTTAGAGTTAAGAAACATTTGTTACGAAGTGGAGGACAACCACGATAACAAAGAGATATTAAAGGACATCAGTCTGACCATAGATGACCATTTTGTTGCGATCACAGGGCCAAATGGTGGAGGAAAATCAACGCTTGCCAAGATGATCGCAGGGATTATCAAACCGACCAGCGGACAGATCTTACTGGACGGAGAGGATATTACAGATCTTGATATCACATCCCGTGCCAGACATGGCATCAGCTACGCATTTCAGCAGCCGGTCCATTTTAAAGGACTTACAGTAAAAGATCTGATCACGATCGCAGCGGGCAAAGAGATGTCTGTATCGGAAATCTGCGACATTTTATCCGAGGTGGGACTTTGCGCCAGAGAATACATTGACAGAGAGATCAATGCGAGCCTTTCCGGTGGCGAGTTAAAGCGTATCGAGATCGCCATGATAACGGCAAGAGGAACCAAACTTTCCATTTTCGACGAGCCGGAGGCGGGGATCGACTTATGGAGTTTTAACAGTCTGATCCGTGTTTTTGAAAAGATGCGTGACGAGATCCAGGGAACCATCCTGATCATTTCACATCAGGAACGTATCTTAGATATCGCAGACAAGATCGTTGTCATTGCAGACGGCAGGATCAAAACGATCGGTACCAGAGAGCAGGTATTGCCGGAATTGCTGCATACAGCGGAGACATGCCAGACACTTGTGGACAAGGCATAAGAGAGCAGAGAAAGGAATTTGTCGCGATGGATTTAATACAGAAAAATTTATTAGAGCAGGTGGCAGGACTGCATGAGATACCGGAGGGCGCGTACAACATCCGATCCAACGGAGAGAAGCTCGCCAGAAATACAACTGCCAATATCGATATCGTTTCCAAGACAGACAAGGATGGCATCGATATCATCATTAAGCCGGGCACGGTAAACGAGAGTGTCCATATCCCGGTATTACTGAGCAAGAGCGGTTTTCAGGATATGGTATACAATGATTTTTATATTGGAGAAGGTGCAGATGTAACGATCGTTGCCGGATGTGGCATCCACAACTGTGGCGTAGATACATCAAAGCACGATGGCATCCATACTTTTTACATTGAAAAAGGTGCGAAGGTGCGCTACATTGAACGCCATTACGGAGAGGGCGACGGCAATGGAGAAAATATCATGAACCCACAGACCATTGTCCACTTAAAAGAAGGTGCGCACATGGAGATGGAGACCACCCAGATCAAGGGCATTGATTCTACCGTAAGGATCACGAGAGGAGATCTGGCAGAGGGTGCATCCCTAGAGATCCGTGAAAAGATCATGACACATGGAAAACAGTATGCAAAAACCGATTTTGCAGTGGATTTAAACGGAGATGAATCCAGTGTCAACCTGATCTCAAGATCGGTGGCAAAGGGAAGTTCTAAACAGGAATTTTTCTCTATCATCAACGGAAATGGAGCATGCGCCGGACATAGTGAATGTGATGCAATCATTATGGATCAAGCCTGTGTGACGGCAAGTCCGCAGCTGACTGCAAATAATATTGATGCAAACCTGATCCACGAAGCAGCGATCGGAAAGATTGCAGGAGAACAGCTCATTAAATTAATGACACTTGGATTAACCGAAAAAGAGGCAGAAGAACAGATCATCAATGGATTTTTGAAGTAAAAAATGGTATCCGGAAGTATTGACTTTCGGATACCATTTTCCATGCGTTAAGATTTTTTTGGAGACGGGGTTGTAAGGAAAGAAATCCGACCTGGCTGATTGGGTTCCTGCTCAGCAGGAGCATCTGGCTTGGTACTATGAGAAGGCATAGTGGATTGTTTCATGCACTCCGGACAAATCGTGCCAAAGGTAAGTGGCTTGCCACAGATCTTGCAGTGGACATCCATGATGCCTTTGACCGGTGTTCCTTCTTTGTATTCGATACGGCCTTCCTGGATCCATTTTTTGACCTTACGTACCGGAATATGGAAGTCATATGCGACATCGTACTCAGTGACATCATTTGCACGGATATAATCCCGAACTCTTCGGAAAAGATCTTCTTCTTCACATTGGGGGCACACGGATTTTTCGTAGCTCAATGCCATGGGTCTGCCACAGACTTCGCAGTATTTATAGTTTTCAAATAGATTAGCTTGTTCCATGTGATTACCTCCAGTACAAATTCCTTTACTTATTATAGCATGAAGTGTTAAGAAAAGGAAATATTTTCTTACAGTTTTGTAAAATGTATAGACGAAAGGGGGCTTTTTGTGAAATTTTTTCATTTATCAGACCTGCATATTGGGAAACAGCTGCATCGCTACAGCCTGGCAGAGGATCAACGCCATATTTTAAGCCAGATCGTGGAACTTGCACGCAGCGAACGACCGGATGCGATCCTGATCGCGGGAGACATTTATGATGTTTCGGTTCCGTCCGCAGAGGCGGTAAGTCTGTTTGACTATTTTTTGTCTGCGCTCTGTGCGATCACGCCACAGATCCCGATCTTGCTGATCGCCGGAAATCATGATAGCGCGAGGCGGATCGATTTTGCAAGCAGTATTCTGGAAAAACATCAGGTGCACATTGCAGGGCTGCCTCCGATGCGGCAGGAGGAGAAGATCCATCGGGTTACGTTACAGGATGAATATGGAGAGGTGGATTTTTACCTGCTTCCTTTTGTCAAACCGTTATATGTAAAAGGAATATTTGAAGAAGAGATCAAAGGCTATGACATGGCGGTAAAAAAACTGATCGAGCGGGAAGAGATCGATCCGACCAGACGAAATGTGATCCTGACACACCAGTTTTACACGGCATCCGGAGTAGAACCGCAGACCTGCGATTCGGAGATTGCGGTTGTGGGCGGCATTGAAAATGTAGACATTGCGGCACTGGAACCATTTGATTATGCGGCACTGGGACATATCCACAGGGCACAGAAGATGGGAAATGCCAAAAACCGTTACTGTGGAACACCGCTTGCGTACTCCGTCAGTGAAGCGGGCGAGGAAAAAAGTGTTACGGTCGTGACACTGAAAGAAAAGGGAAGTGAGCCGGAGATTATGACCCTTCCGCTTACGCCGCTTCGCAAAGTACGCAAACTGGTTGGAAATCTTGAGACGATATTAGATCATGCAACCGAAGAGATGCGTGAGGATTATGTCAGTATCACATTGACAGACGAGGTCGAAGCGTACCAGCCGAAAGAACAGCTTGAGGAAAAATTTGATCATATCTTAGAGATCAGGATCGATAATGCGAGAACCAGAAAACTGATGGAATTTACGGAGCAGAAGGTGGAAGACTTAAATCCTTATGAGGCATTCTGTGCATTTTTCCTTGAAATGAATCAGAGGGAAATGACGGAGGAAGAGGATAAGATCTTACGATCCGTACTGTTCGAACAAAGTGGGGGAAAAGTAGAAGAATGAAACCATGGAAGCTGACGATGAGTGCCTTTGGTTCCTATGCGGATGAGACGACCATCGATTTTTCAAAGCAGGAGCAGGGGATATTTCTGATCACGGGAGACACCGGGGCGGGAAAGACCACAATATTTGATGCGATGATGTACGCGCTCTACAATCAGACCAGCGGCGGAGAGCGCGATGGCAATATGATGCGCAGCCAGTATGCAAAAGATACAGTGGAGACGTATGTGATATTTCAGTTTTCCTATGCCGGAAAAATGTATACGATACGCAGAAATCCAGAATATGTGGTAAAAAGACAGTTAAAAAATGGCACATTAAAAGACCGCAAGGTGGCAGGAGCGGTGGAACTTACGATGCCGGATGGCACGGTTTTCCCGGAGAAAAAAAGCGGAACGGATGCAAAAATTTTAGAGATCGTAGGGCTGGATGCAGCGCAGTTTACGCAGACCGTGATGATCGCGCAGGGCGAATTTTTAAAACTGCTTTATACAAAATCCGAGGACCGGAAAAAGATTTTTGGCAAGCTGTTTCACACGGAGTCGTATTGGAGGATTCAGGAATCCCTGAAACGAAAAAAAGGGGAGATGGAAGACCTGCTTTTGGAAAATGAGAGGGCGTTTGCGCAGGAGCAGGGCAGGATCATTTATCCGGAAGAGATGTCAGAGGAAGAGCGCGAAGCCATTTCACTGGAGGAACTGGTAAACTGGGATCGGACGAAGGAAAAAGAACTAAACGAACAGAAAACGGAGAAACAGCAGGCATTAGATGCAGTCCGCCGCATTATTACGCAGGCGGAAACGGAGAATCAACTGTTTGACCGTCTGGATGAGGCGTTGGAGCGGCAGGTGCAGCTAAAGGAAAAAGAGCCGGAAGAGGAAACAAGAAAACAGCGGATCGCGGCTGCAAAACGGGCAGCTAAAGTGCTGGTGGCAGAAGAAAAACTGTTAGAAAAACAGAGACAGAAAAAGGCATCCGAAGCGGAGATCAAGCGGCTGTCAGAGTGGCTTTTGCAGGAACGAATAGGATACCAGAAAATGGAAAACCTGTTAAAGGAAGAGGAAGAAGCTTTTCAGAAGAAACAGGAAGAGGAAGAACGCACACTGCACCGTCTGGAAGAAAGTCTGCCGGAATATGAAAAACTGACGGAAGCCAGAAGAAAAGAGAAAGAAGCAAAGGAACATTACAGGCAGGCAAAAGAGCAGTTTGCGCGGATGCTTGCATGGAAATTTGCGCAGATCAAAAAGAATGAAGAGACGTGCAAGAAGCTTGAAGGAGAAGTAAAAAGCTACGAGAAAAATCAGATGGCATGTCACGAGAAAACTGTGGAGGCGCAAAACGAATACGACAGGATGTATGAGGCACTGATACGCACACAGGCGGGCAGAATGGCGGAAAGTCTTACAGACGGAATGCCCTGTCCGGTCTGCGGTTCCCTGTCACATCCGAGACCAGCGATATTGCCGGAGGGCGCAGTCAGCGAAGCGGATGTAAAACAGGAAAAGGAAAAGCGAAATGCTGCCGAAGAAAAAAGAGATCGGGCAACCGAACTTTTGAATCAGAAAAGGGAAGCGTATCAGGAGAAATGCCATGTATTAAAGCAGCAGAAAACAGATTTTGAGCGGGAAGCAGACTGTGCGGCGGATCAGTATGTGCCGGAAGTTACGCTGCCAAAGACAGAACCGGAGCAGGTAGAAAAACTGACCGTAAAAGAGATGGCGCGCGATGTGGAAATCTGCCGGAAAGAGGCAGAGAACATAAGAAATGGCCTTACTTTTGATACGGAAACAGAGGCGAGGGAGCAGATCGAAAAAATCCGATCCATGCTGACAGGGGAGACCAGAGTGATCGAAGAAAAGCGGCAAAAACTGTCGGATACAGCAAAAAAGATCAATCAGGCAGAAGGACAACAGAGGCAGGAAGAAACACAGCAAACACAGCTTGAGACAGAGGAACGGAATGCAAAAGACGCGTTTGATATGGCTTTAAGTGCGGCAGGTTTTTCTGACCGGACGGAATATGAACAGGCGAAAATAAAAGAGCAGGAACTTGACGAACTGGAACGGCAGAGTGTAAATTATCAGAAAGAGATGGACGATAATCGTACTGTCATTCAAAAATATAAAGAAGATACCAAAGGCAAACAGCGCGTAGATGTTTCTACGCAGAGGGAGCAGGAACAGCAGCTTGGTAATGAGATCGAAACATTGCAACAGCAGGTCAGTGTCCTGTATAACGCGCGCGTGACCAATGAAGCGGTGCTAAAGCAAAACGAAAGTTACCTGCAAAAGAGGGCTGCCTTAAGAGAACAGAATGCGGTGATCAAAAGTCTTTCGGATACGGCAAACGGAAGGCTCAGCCAGTCTGCCAAAATGGATTTTGAAACATATGTGCAGAGACATTATTTTGAGCAGATCATAACAGAAGCGAACAAAAGACTTCTTATTATGAGCCATGAACAGTTTCTGTTAAAATTAAAAGGGACGGGAAATACCGGGAAAAGGTCAAATGAGGGACTGGATCTGGCAGTTTACAGTCTGATCACAAACAGTGAACGTGATATCAAAACGCTGTCCGGTGGCGAGTCATTTCTGGCAGCACTTGCCATGGCACTTGGGCTGGCAGATATCGTGGCGAGAAATGCCGGAGCCATCCGTATGGATATGATGTTTATTGACGAGGGATTTGGATCGCTTGATATGCAGGCGAGAACGCAGGCAATCAAAGTATTGCATGAGCTGGCAGGCAATCACAGGATGATCGGGATTATTTCTCATGTAACAGAGCTGAAAGAACAGATCGATCGGAAACTCATTGTCACGAGGACGGAGCGGGGCAGCAAAGTCGCGTGGAGTGAGGAAAACTGAGAAATGGAAGAAACGAGGAACAGATAGTTATGGAACAGAAAGAAATGGCAATCGGTGTATTTGATTCAGGAGTGGGCGGCATCAGTGTTTTGAGAGAACTTGTGGCACTTATGCCGCAGGAAAACTATATTTATTTTGGCGATTCAAAAAATGCACCTTACGGGACAAAAACACTGGAGGAAGTGCAGAAGCTGACAATGGCAGATGCGGCATATTTAAGGGAACAGGGCATAAAGGCACTGGTCGTGGCATGCAATACGGCGACAAGTGCGGCGATCGATCTGCTCCGGGAGACGTATCAGGACATCCCGGTGATCGGGATCGAACCGGCATTAAAACCGGCAGTGCAGATGGGAGAGCACCCGAGAGTACTTGTGATGGCGACCCCGATGACACTGCGCGAGGAAAAATTTCATCATCTGATGGAACAGCACCGCACAGAGGCGGAGATCCTGTCACTTCCCTGCCCGGGACTGGTGGAGTTTGTGGAGCGCGGCGAACTGGATGGGGCAGAGTTAGAACAGTTTTTAAAAGAGCTGTTTAAGGCATATCAGTCTGACCCGGTGGATGGAGTTGTGCTGGGTTGCACACATTATCCGCTTGTGAAGGAGATGATCCAGAACGCGCTGGGCGAAAATGTGAAGGTATTTGACGGGGGAGCGGGCACTGCGCGTGAAACCAGAAGAAGATTACAGGAGAAAAACCTGTTAAAACCAGAGGGAAAAAAAGGAAACATACAGTTTGAAAACAGCCTTGGAACACCGGAAATACTGGAACTTAGCCGTTATCTTATGGTTCATAAACCAAATCCTAAAAAAATCTAAAGAAAATATAAACGAGAAAATAGAATTTTTATAATTCTTTTTTTAAATCGACACATTTTGGACATATTTTTTGCGTATACTTAAACCATCGAAAGGAGATAACAACATCTACCCAGGCAGTTGTTAATCAAAGGCGACATAGAATAAAGGCTGTGTGCCAGAGACTTCTTTCGACGCAATTTCCTTTATATAGATTAACATTTTCATAACTAAACTCCTCGGAGAGACCCCGGAACAGCAATGTTTCCGGGGTTTCTTCATTCTATACAAATATCAAGTATCAAGTATCAAGTATCAGGTAATGAGGCTGTCGTTTTTTAATATCCTGCCATGTATCGGTTTGGAAGCAATCAGTTTGTATCCATCACTTTCCTGTGAAAATAAATCTCATTATTAGCCTCAAAAAATCCGGAATTTTTAAAAAGCGTTTCAGAAAAATATCATTTGCCCTGTCTTTTTAACGAAAGGACACCGCGTGTGACTGTCTGCCGGATGGCATACAACTATTTTGAGGGCTTTCGCGCTGCACTTACATGGTCGCTCACACAAAACGCAGCCGCCAGCGACGGTTGTTTGAAACGCCTCCTGCCATTTATTTCAATAGCAGGAGGCGTTGAGTTCCGGAGCAAGGCTTTCTATCGTCTGTGTGAGCGACCTTTTAGTGCAGATAGAAAGTGCTCACTTGTTGTATGTAGCCGGCAGACAGTCGCACGTATGCTGTTCTTTCGCCAAAAGACAGGTCATATTCTTCCAGAAACGCTTTTAAAAATTCTCGGATTTTCCTCGAAATCATAATGAGATTTATTTCTCGGGAAAGTATGATATAAAATTTGTTGCAATTCAAACGGATCCATGGAAAGGCATTAAAAAAGTGACAGCCCCTGTCTTAGATTGGATATGTAAAAAGGCTATTTACTACACAAATATGTTATGATAAAATAAAAATGAACAACCGATTGCGCAAAGAGAGCAACGGAGCCTATTTTGTATGAAAAAGAGGAGGAACCAGGAGAATGGGGAAAAAGTTTTACAAAAAGCTGCTGGCACTTGGGATTAGCGTAAGCTTGTCTGTCACAGCACTGGCAGGATGCGGCACGAAGGGTGCAGAAGAGACGGCAAAAACCGGAGAAACAGAAAGTGTGGCAGAAGTACAGGAAGCCACGGAAACCAAGTCAGATACCGAACCGGTTACAGAACAGATGACATTTCCACTGCCGGACGGACCGGAAGAATCAGAGATTTATGTTGAGCCGGTCGAAGGGATCTCAGATGATTTTATCCGAGGTATGGATGCCTCTGCAGTGCTTTCCGTCGAGAACAGCGGTGCAACTTATTACAATTATGACGGGGAAGAGCAGGATGTCTTTATGACACTGGCACAGTCAGGCGTAAATTACATCAGACTGCGTGTATGGAATGATCCATATGATGCAGACGGCAACGGATACGGTGGCGGAAACAATGATGTGCCAACGGCGATCACATTGGGAAAACGTGCGACACAGTATGGTATGAAGGTGTGCGTTGATTTCCATTATTCTGATTTCTGGGCAGATCCGAAACGACAGCATGCGCCAAAGGCATGGGAAGGCTTAAGTGCCGAAGAAAAATGTACGGCATTATATAACTTTACCAAAGACAGCCTGACACAGATGTTGGATGCCGGTATCGATGTTGGAATGGTGCAGGTCGGAAATGAGATCAACAATGGTATGGCGGGCGAAGAAGACGTAAGTGCAGTGATGAGCCTGATCAGTGCAGGAAGCCGTGCCGTTCGTGAAGTGGCAGAGAGCTATCAGAAAGACATTCAGGTGGCTGTGCACTATACCAATATCGAGGATAACGAGGAAGTAGACACGATGGCGGCAAATCTTGCAGATGCCGGCGTGGATTACGACCTGTTTGGACTGTCCTACTATCCGTTCTGGGATGGTACCAATGAAAATATGCAGAACGTTGCAAGAAATATCGAAGAGAAGTATGGAAAAAAGGTCTATATTGCAGAGACATCTTATTGCTATACCTCTGAGGATGGAGATGGCTTTGGCAACAGCTTAAAAGGTACGGACGACCTTGTAGATGGTTATGCGGCAACTGTCCAGAGTCAGGCAACGATGATCCGTGATATCTGCGCTGCAGCAAACGAAGCAGATGTCCTTGGTGTATTTTACTGGGAAGGAACCTGGATCCCGGTTGGCGAACAAAATGCAGATAATTATGCCTTATGGGAGAAATATGGAAGCGGCTGGGCAAGCAGCTATTCTGCAGACTACGATCCGGATGATGCAGGACTTTATTATGGAGGCTGTTCCTGGGATAATCAGGCAATGTTTGATTTTACCGGACATCCGCTTGCTTCTTTAAATGTATTCAAATATTTAAAATATGGTGCAACTGCACCGCTTGCAGTAGATTTTATCCCGGAAGTTTCCGTAACCTGTGATGTGGGCGGCGAGGTTACCCTGCCACAGCAGATCGAGATTGTATACAATGACCGTTCGGCAAATAAGCAGGCGGATGTGACCTGGGATGAGGCACAGATCGCAGCGATCGATACCGAAAAAGCAGGAAGCTATGAGGTAACCGGTACACTGGAAGATGGAACAGAAGTTACAGCACATGTAGAAGTTGAGATGGTAAACTATGTGTTAAACCCGAGCTTTGAAGATGAAGATACCTCCATGTGGAACATTTCCTATACCGGAGAAACAAATCCGACTGATTTCCAGAATAAGGCAGATGATGCCTATACGGGTGATATTGCATTCCATTTCTGGTCCGGAGATTCGGATATGGAGTTTTCCATTGAGCAGGAATTTACCGATTTAGAGCCGGGTATCTATCAGTTGTCCGTTTTTGCACAGGGCGGTGATATGGCAGACGATGCCGAGATGGAATTATATGCCGTCAGCGATGGCGATGAAATGAATACACCATTTATGGTAACCACCTATGCAGATTGGCAGAACCCGAAGGTTTCCGGAATCAAAGTCACAGATGGTAGCCTTAAAATTGGTGTGCGTATCAAATGTAATGTAAAGAGCTGGGGAACCGTAGATGACTTTACATTAAATCGGATATCGGATATAGAATAGGAAGTACATATTTTACACCGATGATCGCAACTCCGAGCACGACTAAGATCACACCGGTGATCTGATTGAGCAGTTTTGCAGGTGCCTTATTGGCGAGCACAGCGGCGAGCCGGGCAAAAAGCAGAGTGCTGATCACACAGAGGATCAGTACCGTAAGGTCCGGCATGCCTCCGATGGCAAAATGGCTGGCAGCACCGGTAAATGCGGTAAAGGTCATGATAAAAACACTGGTACCGACCGCAGTTTTTAATTCGTAGCCCAAAACGGTGGTAAGGATCAAAAGCATCATCATACCGCCGCCTGCACCGACAAAACCGCAGATACAGCCGATGATGGTACCGCAGCCGATCGATTGTAAGATGCGTTTCTTTGGATCGGTGGCAGCCATGGCTTCCTTGGTCGTCATAACAGGTTTTGCGATAAATTTGATCCCGAGCAGTAGTGTCATAAAGGTGGAAAAGCCGCCCATTGTCGTGCTTGGAATAAAACTGGCCAGATAGCTTGCAATAAAAGTAAAGATCATGACGGTGAACATCATAACGAGACCGTTTTTGATGTCCAGATTTTTATTTTTCCCATAGGTGTAAGCAGAAACAGCACTTGCCAGAACGTCACTGGCAAGTGCGATTCCTATTGCCTGATAAGGTTCCATGTCAAGAAATGCGATCAGCATAGGGCTGATGACAGCGGCGGCACTCATGCCGGCAAAGCCTGTTCCAAGTCCGGCACCCAAACCGGCAAGCAGGCAAACGAAAAATGTGAGCATAATCGAAAGTCCTTTCTTTTTTCTTGTAAGAATCCAACAAAGTGTAACAAATAAATAGATTTTAAAAACTACATAGATACTAGAAAACATAAAAAGTAGCCGTCCTGTTCATTTGGCGATGAAAAACGGCTACTTAAAGTAGTAAACATATTCGCCGGAACGGGTGAAACGCACTCACCTACCGACTGCCTTGTTAAGTATATTATAGGTCACGTGAAAAGCTTTGTCAAACGAAAACCAGTTTAATCCGCTTGCGAAATAATTTTTTTCCTTATATAATAGGGGGACGGAGCAAAACGAGAACCTAAGTCGAAAAGAGATTTATCATAGATGATTTTAAAGAAACAAATTCCAAAAGATTTTTATAAATTATTCCGCACGAAGAATCGGGATGCGTACATGCAGTTTCTGGTGGCACTTTATGAGGAAAACAACGAAGTATATGCCTCTCTCGGGCTTACGACAGAGGAATGCAGAGCCATCATAGAGGATTCCATCCAGCGGAGGGGCATTGTCTGGGAAGAAGAGGAATTAGACGAGGAAGAAGAGTTTGATACCTTATTTTCCAGTATGTCTCCTTCCGGGATACTAAATCGGCTGATCCGGTGGGGATGGCTCAAAAGCGATTTTGATGAGAAACTCAACACAGATGTGATCTCCTTTCCGGAGTACAGCCAGCTGTATGTTGAGTTATTTCAAAAACTGCAGAGTGAGGATGATGGCAAAGAGAGGGAGAGTATCCTCTCTATTTACAGTGCGTTATTTACCTATCATTCGGATGCAGAGAAAAATAATGACATCTTAAAAAGTGCACTGCGCACTTCAAAGAATCTGGGGCAGCTCCTTTCCAACATGCAGGATGGGATGCGCTCTTATTTTGATGAACTTTCCAGTCAGAAGAATTTTATCGGTATACAGGAAGTGTTAGTGGAGGAGATCAACAACAGTGACAGCCGGAAATATGCCATTTTGACAACGACGGACAGTTTTTACCGTTACAAGGAAGCAGTAAAAGAACTGATCAGCCAGATCTTAAATGAAAATGAGACAAAAAGAGATAGGCTGATGCGGGAAAAACAGCGATTGGAAACAGGGTCTCTTGCGGCAAGAAGATTGCAGTACAGCTTAGAATACTGCGAGGATGCCAGCCGGATCGTATATCAGGTGGAGCGTGAATTTGACCTCGTAGAGCGGAAATATAATAAACTGATCGAACAGAAGACCATATTTGCGAAGCGGGCACTGGCGCGTATCCATTATATTTTACAGGAGGGCGCAGGCGAAGAAGACAACACGGTGAAATTTATCAATCTGTTAGACCGCAGTGAGAAGAGAGAGCAGATCTTAGAGGAAATGCGTGACCGCATCCGTCTTACCACGCAGTTTAAAAATATCACAGAGAGCAGCTTTTCGGCGAGACGTGACCGCGGAGACAATGAGTTTACGCCGGTTGTATTGGAAACAGAAGAAAGCGCAGGAAAACAGGTCATGACAGACTTTGTTCCAAAACCGCTCTATACCAGAAAACAGCTTGCAGAATTTCGTAACCGGAATATGCAAAATGGCAGCTTTATGGCGACGGAAGATACAGTGCAGTCGGTAGAGGATCTGGAGAAACTGCTGTTTTTATGGCAGGAAGAGACTGAGGACAGGCTGGGCGAAGATACGGTATGCGTAGATGGTGAGATCAGAGGAAAGGATGGATTTACCTATTCGAAACTTGTGATCGGCACAGAGTAAACGATATCGGAAGAAATGAGTTAAGAGCAGGAATGGAGTAAGTATGTTTGAATATATGGAAAATGTTTCACAGAGTGAAGCAGAAAATATCAGAAAAACGATACAGGATCTGTTCAGACAGACCTGTATTTTACAGGTAAAATGTGATCCTGTGACCCTGATCCAGAGGGATAATCCAAGATATCAGGTCTGCCTTAGAAACCGTGAATTTATTGCAGATTATCTTGCAGTGTTAGACTGTGAACTGGTGCACGACCCACAGGAGCATATCTTCCGCATTGCGGGAGAGGGCGTGATGACCGAGCGCATGAGCCTTACGACAACAAAGCTGGTGATCTTATTAAAAATGATCTACCGCGACAAGATCATGGGAGAGGGACTGCATGCCACAACCACGAACCTTGCAGAGATCAGGGAATACGGTAAAAATACCAACCTGATCACCAGACGATTGACTTTGCAGGAGTGGCAGGATGCCCTTATGGTGATGAAGACACATCAGATGATCGAACTTCCGGGGGCAATCGGAAATTTGGAGGATGACACCCCAATATATATTTACAGCACCGTGAATATCTTTTGTTCTGCGATGGACATCAGTGAATTGGTACGGAAATATCAGACGGAGGAAAATCAGTGAGTCAGAATAAGAAAATTTTTACCAGGATGTGTCTGAACAACTGGGGTGGGATCAACCACAAAGTGTTGGAATTTCACGAATATGTCAACCTGTTCAGTGGGAAGAGCGGTTCGGGAAAATCGACCGTGATGGATGCGATCCAGGTTATTTTATATGGTAGTTTCAGCCCGAGCTTTTTAAATAAAGCGGCGGATGATGCGAAAAACAGACGAAGCGTATTGAGCTATTTAAGGGGCGAGCAGAAAGATGGATCTGCCAATCGTGCCGATTGTGATTTCTGTTCGGTCATTGCACTTGAGATCGAAGATATGGGAACGCATATCGTGACCTGTGTGGGGATCGCGTTTGAAGTGCGCAAAAATGATTCGGAGATCAAAAAATTTGCATATTTCAGCCATTCCGGGAAAATGCCGGAGCCGGGCTATATGACAGAGGACGGATTCTGCTACTCCAACCAGGATATCAGAAATCTGATCAATCAGAGAGCGAAGTCCTCGGACAACCGCGGCAAGGGAGAGGTAAACCGCATTTACGCATCCAAGGAGGCTTACCTTGGAACGTTATATGATGTGATCTTAGGTTACCTCGATCCAAATCGTTTTATTACAATGGAAAAAAGTGCCATCGCACTAAAAATGACCAACGGTACCGGACAGTTCATCCGCGATTATATGTTTCCAAAGAGCACAGCAGATACGATCGAGACCATCAGTGAGCAGCTTGACGCGTATCGTCAGATCAAAGAAAAGATCGAGGACATGAGAAACCGTATTGAACTGTTGACGGAGATCAAGGAGAATGGACAGCAGCTTGTGCAGCTTCAGACGGACATCGTGCGCGCCGAGGCAATGATCCGCTGCATTGATATCGAGGATCTGAAAGCGAAAATTGCAGCGGCAGAGGATGATAAGAGCCGGATCGAAGCGGAACAGGCAGTGTTGCAGCAGGCGGCAAAACAGCTTATGGAGCAGAGAGCACAGACCGAGCAGGAACTGATTCGTGTCAGTGCCGATCTGCAGGCAAGCGATCTTGGCAGCAAGATGCAGCAGCTAGATGAGTTAAATGCCAGAAGCAGGATGCTCACCGACAACAGCAGACAGTGGAGAAAAGTCTTACAGGGATTAAAAAACTGGGAAGAGGATGATGTGATCACCGACTATGTAAGCAACCCGGTTTTAAATCTGATTGAGACGATCACAGAGGGAACAGTAACAGAGGAGATCTGTCAGGATCTTCATTTAAAGATCGAATCCGTAAAGCAGGAGATCGAAAACGAACTGGAAGACTACAGTGAAAAGAAACGCGAGAACACGAAAGAGTTAAAAGAAAAACAGAGACTTGTGGATGATATGAAAAACAACCGGAAGTCTTACAGTGAAAACTTACGTTCCGCAAGAAGTGCCTTAGAGCGCAAATTAAGCGACCGTTATGGTCGTACAATCAAGGTACAGATCTTTGCCGATCTTTTTGACGTAGAGGATGAAGAGTGGAAAAATGCGATCGAGGGAAGACTTGGAAGACTTAAATTTTCCCTGATCACCGAGCCAAACTATGCGAAAGATGCGGCAGCGATCTTCCGTGATATGAAGCAGTTTGAGGAAATTGATCTGATCCATTCCAAAGCAATCGCAGACAGTATGCCGCGTCCACAGGAAAACTCACTTTATGAGGCGGTTACAACAAAAGAGCCTTATGTGGATGCCTGCCTGAAACGCTATCTGGGACATATCATAAAATGCCGCAGTATCGAAGAATTAGAGCAGGTGAGAGATGGTGTGACACCGGACTGCTATTCCTACAGCAATTTTATTTTCCGCCACTTAAAAAAGAGAGATTACACCACAAATGCCTGCATTGGAGGCAAAGTTTCCAAGGCACGCCTTGTGGAGTATGAAGCCGATGTGACACGTCTGCAGGAAGAACTTGACGAAGTAAATCTGATGCTGCAGCGGTTAAAGGCGGCAAGAGATTTCGAGTGTCTAAAAGGAGAGAGCAGTTATTATGTCAACCTCTCAAACGCAGAGCGTGAGCTTTCTGAAGTAAATAAAAAGAAAACGGCACTTGAAGAGGCAATCCGAGCGTTAAAAGAGGGAAAATATAAGGAACTCGAAGAAAAAGAGCGGACACTCAAACAGCAGATGAAGGAGATGCAGACTGCGATCAATGAAAATCAGAGTCAGATGAATGAGCAGATCCGCCGTCACGAAAAGCTTTCCGGTGCCAATGAGGAGAGAAGTGCCCAGTTAAAAGAGATGTCAGAGGGCTATGTGCCAAACGAGGCGATCGAGCGGGAGGTGCAGGAGGCGTTAAAGAATCGTTCCGGGCAGTCCATCAAGAATCAGAAAAATGCCGAGATCACGGTATTAAACGGACAGATCGAGGAACGTGCAGAAACTCTAAGAGCATCCAGAAACCGTTATATCTTTGCCTATCCGGCGAGCCTGTTCAACGGTTCCGAGAAGTCGAATGAAGCCTATGAAAGATTACTGGAAGAATACCAGACCGATTATGAACCGGCTTATGAGGCGGAGTTTGAGAAACAGTGTGAGTTTATCTATAAGAGTTTAAGGGAAAATGTCATTGCGACGATCCACGGAGATATTAAGGCGGCAAAACGCCACACTTATGAGATCAACCGGCTGCTTCGGGAAACAAATTTCTCCGACAGTACCTATCAGATCAAGATCGAGCCGGCGAAAAATGAAAACGGACAGTTCTTTGACATGCTGATGGCAGAAGAATTGGACAGCAAAAACTTAGATAATGCCGGTTTTGAAGGACAGATCAGCTTTGGCGAAGACGCATTTTACCAGAAGTATGAGCAGAAGATCAAACTTTTGACAGATAAATTTATGCCGCCGCGGGAGGAAGACGAACATCTGCGTGCCCAGAGGCGCAAAGAGATGGAGCAGTATGCGGATTACCGCAACTACATGTCCTTTAGCATGTTTGAGCAGGTGACCGATGAAGACGGCAATGTGATCCGTGAAAATTTTGTCGATGATATGGCAGGAAGAGACTCCGGAGGAGAGGGACAGAACCCGAAATACGTTGCCCTGCTTGCCGGATTTGCAATGCTTTATATGCAGCAGAACAACAGGGATTCGAAGATCAAGCTGGTACTGTTAGACGAGGCATTTTCCAAGATGGATCAGGAGCGAAGTGCAGTCTGCTTAAAGTACGCAAGAAAGATGGATTTGCAGCTGATCGTGTGTGTGCCGGATGAGAGACTTCAGTCACTGATCCGAAATGTAGACTGTGTTTACGGCTTCCGCAGATATCAGAATCAGATATCCATGATGCACATTGACAAGGGGGATTATCTGAAACTGATGGAGGGAGAAGAGGAATAAGAAATATCAGGCGGCAGACCATTTTTTGATCTGCCGTAGATATAACACAATGCCGATCACTCCGGTGATGACTTCCGCAGCGGGAAATGCGATCCAGGTATAGACCAGTCCCAGCTTTGAAAATGCCCAGAAGATAGGAATGAGGCAGCCTAACTGCCGGATCACAGACAGCAGGGCACTGGCTTTTGCATTTCCGATCGCCTGAAAAAATACAGGAGACAACAGCGAGATCACTGCCGGTAAAAAGCTGCTTCCGATGATGCGGAAAGCAGGAATGCCAATACGCAGCACATCTGCCTCGTTTGAGAACAGTTGGAGCAGCGTTTTAGGGAGAACTTCAAAGCAGAATACCCCGATCAGCATAAAGGTCAGTGAAAACAGGACAGAGTCTTTCATGATAAGCCGGCACCGTTTGTACTGTTTGGAAGCATAGTTATAACTTAAAACCGGCACGATGCAGGTCTGCAGCCCCAAGAGAGGGATGAAAAAGAACGTCTGCATTTTATAATACAGGCCAAGTACGGTGACTGCCGCATCGGAAAAACCGGCAAGAATGATATTTAAAGCGACAATATAAACTGTGTAGAGCATCTGCATCAAAATGGAAGGATATCCAAGGCGATAGATCCATTTGATGCAGTTTTTCATTTCACGGAAAGCCGGTGGCATGCGAAAACCGCGGGTTCCGGTTATGACAGCAGCAACGATCTGTCCACATACCGTTGCGATCGCAGCTCCTGCGATGCCAAGTTCCGGGATGCCAAACATGCCGAAGATCAAAATAGGGTCTAAAATGATATTGGTTACGGCACCTGCGATCTGTGCGATCATCGGAAGGCGCATATTTCCGCCTGCCTGCAAAACTTTAGTCCAGATACTTTCCAGAAAAATACCGATACTGCCGATACACACGATCTTTCCGTAGGTAATGCCGTACTGGATGGCGGCTTCTGATTTTGCAGAGGTTGCAACATAGGAGGACATCAAAAGTGCCGAGAGGATGGCGAACAGGATCCAGGTAAAAAAGGACAGCGCCATGCCGGTTCCGGCGGTTTCGTCGGCTTCTTTTTCTTTCTTCTGTGCATAGAGTCTTGCCATCTGGGTATTGACACCGACACCGGTTCCGACTGCAAGTGCGGTGATGATAAGCTGCACCGGAAAAATGACGGAGAGTGCAGTCAGACCGTCCGGGGAGTATTTGCCGACAAAATAGCTGTCAACGATGTTGTAAAGTGCCTGTATGAGCTGTGCAAACATGACCGGTGGTGCCAGGCGTAACAGGATTTTCCATATTTTTTCAGTTCCAAACAGGTTGGTTTCAGTTGTGTGATCCATGATAATGTTCCTTTCTAAAAATCAAGGCTATTTTAGACACATTTTAGGGGAAAGTCAATCCGTTTTTACCTTGAACTGGCAGATGAAAAATTGCAGGAAGATCATTTGTGTGATAAAATAAGGTTATTTTAGTTGAGATAAGGAAAAGGGACTTACAATATGAAAACAGAGGAAAAGAAACAGACAATGAAAAACAGTGTGGGCAGGGCTTTTATGGCGGCACTCGGCGTAGTGTTACAGGTATACTGGATCGTTACGTTTGCGATAAAATTAAACAGTTATTATGCGGTTTTATCGACAGCAACCAGTTTTGTGGCATTGATCCTGGTGTTCCGCATTTATGGGGAAACCTATAATTCTGCCTATAAAATGTCCTGGATTGTGCTGATACTGGCATTTCCAATCCTTGGGGTGTGTCTTTTTGCATTGTTTGGAAATGAGGGTTCCACGGCAATGATCCGCCACCATCTTGCCAATATTGATACGCAGACGGACAAGTTGTTAGAACAGAAACCGGATGTATTAGAGCATTTGAAAAAGGACAGACGGATCTATAACCAGTCCTGGTATCTGTGGAAGAAAGCAGGATTTCCGGTGTACCAGAACACCGATGTCCGGTTTTATAAAGATACATGTGAAGCTTTGGAAGCGCAGAAAGAAGAGTTAAAAAAGGCGGAAAAATTTATTTTCATGGAATATCATGCCATTCAGGATTCGACGGCATGGGCAGGGATAGAAGCTATTTTAAAGGAAAAGGCGGCAAGCGGCGTGGATGTCAGGGTATTTTACGATGACATGGGAAGTATTGGATTTTTAAGCAAGCCATTTGTCAAAAGGCTTCAAAGTGAGGGCATCAGGTGTAAAGTGTTCAATCCGGTCATGCCGGTTTTAAATGTCTTTATGAACAACCGCGATCATCGCAAGATCACAGTGATCGACGGAAAGGTCGGATTTACCGGAGGCTATAATCTGGCAGATGAATATTTTAATCTGACACATCCGTATGGACAGTGGAAAGATTCCGGGATCCGCCTGGAAGGGGAAGCGGTTCGCAGCCTGACGGTCATTTTCCTGCGGTTGTGGAGTGCATTGGAAAAAGAAAAAGAGGATCTGAGCGGATTTTTCCCGGAAGTGTCGTGTGACATAAACGCGCAGGGCTTTGTCCAGCCGTATTCAGACAGCCCGCTGGATGGAGAGCGCACCGGGGAAAATGTCTACCTGAACCTGATCAAGGGAGCGCAGGATTATGTTTATATCACAACGCCATATCTGATCATTGATGATGAAATGAAGCGGGAACTTACGATGGCGGCAGAGCGCGGTGTGGATGTGCGGATCGTCACACCAGGAATCCCGGATAAAAAGCTGATCTACAGTGTAACCAGAAGTTATTATGCAGGGCTTGCAACCAGGGGAGTCCGTATTTACGAATACGAACCGGGGTTTATCCATGCAAAACAGTTTCTGGCAGATGGAGAAATTGCGGCGGTTGGAACGATCAATCTCGATTTCCGCAGCCTGTATCTGCATTTTGAAAATGGGTGCCTGTTCTATGACTGCCCTGCGGTCGCAGATGTAAAAACAGATTTTGACGAACTGTTTGAGATCAGCCGGGAAGTGACCGGAAAATACAGTGCGAAACAGAATGTGGCAGTCCGGGGCGTACAGTGCATATTAAGATTGTTCAGTCCGCTGATGTAGAAAGAGTGATGGGAGGAAAGGAAAATGTTAGAGACAAAAAATATCCGGTTACGGGATCTAGTGGAGACAGATATCCAAAAGCGGATTTATTGGGAAAAAACAGAAACTGAGTGGCAGCTTTGGGATGCCCCTTGGGAATATGTGGAAATGAGTGAGGAAGAGCAGGAAGCAGACCTTAAGAAATATATTGCTTCTCTGCACCGGAGGGTGGAGCTTGCACGCCAGAAAAGCGAGACAGATAAGCGGTATTCGTTTGAGATAGAAACACGGAAGGAAGAAAGTTATATTGGCTGGGTATCTTCTTACCATATAGATAAAGATTATTGCTATACAGATGAGGATGGACTGTGTGCGATCGGCATTTGTATTCCAGACAGATCGGCGCGTGGAAAAGGGTATGCTTATGAGGCATTAACTGCTTTCATTTCTTACCTGCTGGAACATGGGGAGCAGGAAATCTATCTGCAGACCTGGTCGGGAAACCACAGAATGGTGCACATCGCGGAAAAAATCGGATTTGAGGAGTGCTGTAGAAAAAAGGGCATACGTTCTGTCCAGGGAGAAATATATGATGGTCTTACCTTTCGACTGGATCAGAAACGATATGCCGATTTTCAAAAATTTACAGAAACCACACATTCGGATTTGTCGAAGAGATGCTGACGACTCCTGCCTGCAACAGGGACATCACGTCTTCTTTGTCGGAGACCAGTCCACCTGCGATGACCGGGATTGGTGAGAGCTTGCAGATCTTTGCAACAATTTTTGGCATGAGTGCCGGGAGCACCTCGATGACATCGGGATGCGCTGCCTTGATCTGGCGGTCGATGTTTTCATATGCCATCGAATCTAATACAAAAAGGCGCAGGATCGTAAAAAGACCTAATTCTTTGGCGTGTTTGATCAGAGCCGGTTTGGTGGTGATGATACCATCCGCACTGGTATATTTCTGGATGAAGTCAACGGCAATCTCCTTGGAACTGAGCCCTGCGATCAGGTCGATATGTACCATGGCAATTTTCCCGGCGGATTTTACCGTAGAAACGATATCGGGAATACTGCAGATATCGCCGTAAAGGATAAAGATAATGCGGCAATCGCTTTGTAAACATTTCTGGAGACCGGCATCATCTTTGATGGCAACGATGATGGGAGAGTCTAGGAGAGCTTCTTTTAATTCTTTTTTCATCGGATCGATTCCTTTCACAATGATTACATACGAAGTAAGGGTGTCAGAAAGCGACACCCTTATTTTTGATAATAGAATGTTCGCGAAGCGTACATGCTATTATTATATATGAATTCCCCTCAAATAACCAGTTAAACTGCTGCAATATTTTTGGCAGCAATGATGGCAACACCAGTGCCGGCAACGTCCGGTACGATGACATCTCCGATGTGGACCGGTGCATTGACCTCCACGTCGCGGATGGCGTGGATGCAGTCAAAGATTTTGTCCTTTGGAATGTCAGATGCGGTTTTGACATTGACCATAGCAGCAACCCCGCCTTTGACACGGACGGTGGATGTGACGATACGAGTCGGATTGGTCACTTCTTTTCTGGCATAAGCATCTCCACGCGGACAGGTATTTCCGGTAACGGAGGTTACTTCACCATTCTCTAAGGTAACACTTAAACTGCAGCCTAAGGGGCAGCCGATACAGGTTAATTCTCTTGTGCTCATAGTAATCCCTCCAATAGATTATGCGTTTTCTTCGATTTTGATGACGATCTTGCTTAAATCCGGGTATTCGCCCAGTTTCTTCTTATCTAAGATGACCTGTTCCATTTCACCCGGGGCCATGACAGGGCGTTTGCGCTTGCTGATCAAGGTATCGTCAAAGTAAGTGGCGATGCTGCAATTTTTGTAAACAGCACCAACACGGAAACGGACGGTCAAGGTATCATCCATTTCAGTCGGACGGATATATTTTGGAACGGTATAACGGACACCGTCAACCGGCATGATCTCAACGGTTTTTACATCTTTTGCAGAACCATGTTTGATATAGGATGCTGCGTTTTTACCGGCAACCGCTGCTTCCTGGGAAACATAGTCTACCAGGTCGTGAACGTGAAGAACATTGCCGCAGGCAAAGACACCTTCCACGGTTGTCTCTAAGCTGTCGTTTACGATAGGACCGGAAGTAACCGGATTTAAGGAAACACCGGCACTCTTGCTTAACTCGTTTTCCGGGATCAGTCCACAGGATAACAACAGCGTATCGCAGGTGTAACGTTCTTCGGTTCCCGGGATCGGTTTGCGGTCTGGTCCGACCTCAGCGATCGTAACAGCTTCCACACGGTTTTTGCCTTCGATATCAATGACGGTATGGCTTAATTTCAGTGGGATACCAAAATCATCCAGACACTGTACGATGTTTCGTTTTAAACCGCCGGAATATGGCATCAGTTCGGCAACGACTTTTACTTTTGCGCCCTCTAAGGTCATACGTCTTGCCATGATAAGTCCGATATCACCGGAGCCTAAAATGACAACTTCACGTCCCGGCATGTAGCCTTCCATGTTGACAAGACGCTGTGCAGTTCCGGCAGAGAAGATACCAGCCGGACGGTAGCCCGGTATATTTAAGGCACCTCTGGAACGCTCCCTGCATCCCATTGCAAGGATGACTGCGGTTGCGGAAAGTTCAAACATGCCATCCTCACGGTTCATGGCAGTTATTTTTTTCGCGGTGGAGCCATCGATGGTGCTGATGTCCATGACCATGGTGTTGATCTTGTATTCAATGCCACGTTCTAAAACCTGTGCAACAAAACGTGCTGCATATTCCGGGCCGGTTAATTCTTCTTTAAAGGTGTGGAGTCCAAAACCATTGTGAATACACTGATTTAAGATACCACCCAGTTCTTTGTCTCTTTCGATAATGAGGATACTCTCAATACCGTGATCTCTTGCGGATACGGCAGCAGCAAGACCAGCAGGACCACCGCCGACAATGACTAAATCGTAATGTTTCATCATGCTTTCCTCCCTCTCCTAAATCTCTTTGTTGCGTCCGATGACGATGGCACCGTTTACGCCGTTTTTCGTAATGTCATAGATGCTCATAGGAACTTCGCGCTCCAAAATCTCCATCGTACGCGGAGAACAGAAACCTGCCTGGCAGCGTCCCATTCCGGCACGGGTACGGCGTTTGACACCGTCCAGAGAACGTGCGCCCAGAGGACGATGGATGGCATCTAAGATCTCACCTTCGGTAATCATCTCACAGCGGCAGATGATATTGCCATAAGCAGGCTGCTCTTTGATGAGTTTGTTGCGTTCCTCTAAGGAAAGGGTATCCGGATGCAGGATGCCTTTTCGGGTCGGGATGAAGTTCGGGTTCTCGGATAAAGAGAGCATGTCGCGTACCAGTGCGGCTACCATCTCGCCGATGGCTGGTGCGGAGGAAAGTCCAGGTGATTCCACACCGGCAACATTGATAAATCCTTTGACATCCTCTGCCTCTCCGATGACAAAGTCACCGCCGTCCTCATGCGCACGCAGTCCGGCAAAAGAAGTGATGACCTGACGCATCGGTACATTTTTTACACTTAAGGAAGCGGTGCCTGCAAGGGAGTCAAGACCTGCCTGTGTGGTATTGACTGCTTCCTTGTCATCAACATCGACTGCAGTCGGGCCAACCAGAAGATTTCCGTGTACGGTCGGAGAAACCAAAACGCCTTTTCCCATCTTGGAAGGAAGCTGGAAAACGGTGTGGCTGACATGGGTCCCGGCATCCTTGTCAAGCAGGCAGTACTCGCCTTTTCTTGCGGTAATGTGAAGCTTGCGCTCACTTAACA
This sequence comes from Roseburia sp., assembly GCA_050874505.1. Taxonomy (GTDB): domain Bacteria; phylum Bacillota; class Clostridia; order Lachnospirales; family Lachnospiraceae; genus Roseburia. The sequence continues at coordinate 49,554 of JBNMKU010000007.1, forward strand.
TATTGTTTAACTTGTCAGAATAAACTCCGGCAGCGTTGATGACAACTTTTGCTTCAAAAACTTCGGTCTGTCTCGTATCGGTATGTGTGGTTTCGATCTGGAAACCGGTTTCTGTTTTGCGGATGTTGTCAACGTTGGTATTTAAGAAAAAGGCAACCCCGTTTGTGTTGGCGTTTTCAGCGAATGCCATCGTCATATGGAACGGACAGACAATACCACCGGTCGGTGCATAAAGGGCACAGGTAACATCGTCACTTAAGTTTGGCTCTAACGCGATCAGTTCCTCGCGCTCTAAGATGCGAAGCCCCGGAACGCCGTTTTTCTCTCCTTTTTCCAAAAGAGTAACAAGACCGTGTCGGTCCTGGTCTTTGGTACATACAACGAGAGAACCGTTTCGTTTGAATGGAATATCAAGTTCTTTGGAAAGGTGCTCCATCAGTTCGTTCCCGCGGACATTTAATTTCGCTTTCAGGGTGCCCGGTGTGGCATCAAATCCGGCATGGATAATGGCACTGTTTGCCTTGGAGGTACCGCAGCAGACATCCTCTTCCCGCTCAATGACACAGGCATTTACCTGATATCTGGATAATTCTCTTGCGATCGCACTTCCAATGACGCCTGCCCCGATAATTGCTACATCATACATCATATGTTCTCCTTTTCTCCGTGAGACAAATGGGTAAAAAAAGAGCAAGGAAATAACACGTCCTAAGACGTTTTATTTACCTTGCTCATGTCTCTCGGTAATGATTTTTCTGTTATCTTTATTATAGCATGATAAAAATCTTTTGCAATGAGAAAAATTACCGATTTAGACAAAAGAAAGAAATTGTATAAAAGCCGCACAAAGTTGCGGTGCAGATGTTATAATAAGGAACAAATAAAAGGATAAGAAGGACAGGCATGAAAGAAAAAACGTATGTGATCACGGTAGAAGATATCCCGATCACAGTAACGAAAAAACGAATGAAACATATGTATCTTCGGATCAAAAAAGAGGATGGAAGTGTCTGCATTTCCGCACCGCATCAGGTGAGCAGGGAACGGATCTACCGGTTTGCCGCAGAGCGGATCGACTGGATCAGGACGTATCAGGAGAAATATAAAAGGGAAAGCCGGGAAAGAGAAGAAAAACCGGAGCTTACCCCGGCAGAATTAAAACTTAGAAAAGAAGCCTTAAAAAGGCGTGTGGAAGAACTGGTAAAAAAATGGGAGCCCGTGATGCAGGTTCGGGTGTCCGGGATCACGATCCGGCAGATGAAGACCAGATGGGGGTCCTGCAATGTCAGAACCTGTCATATCAATATCAATCTTGCCTTAGATGAGATGCCGGAAGCATGTCTCGAATATGTGGTAGTCCATGAGATGACCCATATTTTGGAACCGAGCCACAACGCCGTGTTCTGGGGTTATATGACACAGTTTTATCCGGCATGGAAACAGGTGCGCAGCTATTTAAACGGAAAGCACCCGGATTGAGATCAGATAAACTGGTTGGTGGCAGCATCGTATTCGTAGTCGATGCTCTTTAATTTGGTGACGATCACATCCTGGTCAGCCTCATAGGCTTCTGTAAAAGCAGCGAGATCAGGATAGTGGTCGCGCAGCTGCGTGTTGACAAAGCTTAAAAGCATAACGGGATCGTTTGGTAACTGGTCGAACATAATAGCCTCCTGTCGGATTCGATGAGATATCATCGATATATTTTCCGGTAACGGTATGCAAGTGGTAACAACTTATGTTAAAATAGCACAGGAATAATGAAAAAGCAAGCAAAGGAACAGGTACGATGGAACAAAAGATTGATAAAGAAGTTTTTGATAAATTTTTTACAGAGAGTTATTGTCCGGTAGAATATGCGACCGTGAAAAATCAGTTCGAGGAGATCGCATCGGTCGGAAATGATATTTTTACAGGAAGTTACGAGGCGAGAAATCTCAACCGGGAGAA
>JBNMKU010000008.1:0-47156 GCA_050874505.1 Roseburia sp.
CATTTCCGAAGAAAATCAAATAAAGCGCTTCGTTCGACTTGCATGTGTTAAGCACGCCGCCAGCGTTCATCCTGAGCCAGGATCAAACTCTCATGTTAAAGTTTGTCATCTTTCGATGTCCTGTCCAGTTTTTAAACTGGCAAATAAATCGGATAAATCTCCGATTTATCCCGCTCAATGTAATTGAGCGTATCTACTGTTTTAAGGTTGTTTCTTTTATAAGAAACGTTCGTGTGCTGTTGTCACAGCACCCTGAAATTCATTGAATCTTTCAAGGTTATTTCACTATTTAATTATCAAAGTTCTTTTTTGTTTGCTGTTGTTTCGTTCAAGCGACAGCTTGTTTACTATATCACTTTTGAACTCATTTGTCAACAACTTTTTTATTTTTTTGAAAAAGTTTTTTCAGATGTTTACCAAGGAAACTCAATTCCGGTTTGTCATCTTCTGTCTTTTCAACGCGACAGCTTAACTATATTAGCATAAGCAGTTTTGTTTGTCAACAACTTTTTTCAACTTTCAAAGGTTTGTTTCCTTTGGCTCTGTGAAAGTGTTTCTCTCGCAGTCAGCCTGTCTATATTACCATCCCATTTTAAGAATGTCAACAGCTTTTTTTACAATTTATGACATTTTATTTCAAAATAGCATCCATTGCATCTTTTACCGAACTTACTCCGATCATCTGCATGCCGGAAAGCAGGTCCTCGCTCTCTCTTATCGATGCCAGTGATACCTGCGGCAGGATACATCTCGTAAAGCCCAGTTTCTTTGCCTCGGCTACTCTCTGCTCCGTCATGCTCACTGCACGCACTTCCCCGCTTAATCCAACCTCACCGAAACAGATCGTTGTCTCATCGATCGGGCACTCTCTGTAGCTGGATATGATCGCAAGCACAATCCCAAGATCTATGGCAGGCTCATTCATGCGGACTCCGCCTGCAATGTTTACATACGCATCACAGTCGCCCAGTTTTAATCCGAGCCGTTTCTCTAATACCGCCATCAAAAGATTTACCCTGTTAAAATCCGTACCTGCTGCCGTTCTTCTCGGAATGCCGAAACTGCTGTGGCACACCAGTGCCTGTACTTCAATCAGAATCGGACGGGTTCCCTCCATGGAACATGCCACAACAGAGCCGGATGCTCCCTCCGGTTTCCCGCTCGGCATATATTCGGACGGATTTTCCACCTCGGCAAGCCCGTTCTGGCGCATCTCAAAGACACCGATCTCATTGGTCGAGCCAAAACGGTTTTTCACACCGCGCAAGATCCGGTATGCAGCATGTCTGTCTCCCTCAAAGTATAACACGGTATCTACCATATGTTCGAGTACCCTCGGTCCTGCGACCACGCCCTCTTTTGTCACATGTCCTACAATGAAAATAGAGATTCCCTGTCCTTTGGCGATCTGCATCAACACTCCTGTCGTCTCCCTTACCTGCGAAACGCTGCCCGGTGCTGATGTCACTTCTTCATTATACATGGTCTGGATGGAATCGATCACGACAATCTGCGGCTTTTCCCGGTCGATCACCGTACGGATCGTATCCAGATTGGTCTCGCAAAGCAAAGTGAGTGAATCGCCAAAGGTTCCGATGCGCTCCGCACGGATCTTGATCTGCTGTAATGATTCCTCCCCGGAAATATAAAGTACTTTTACGCCCTGCCCGGAAAGATTTCGGCACACCTGAAGAAGCAGGGTCGATTTCCCGATCCCCGGGTCTCCTCCCACAAGCACCATGGAACCCGAAACGATCCCCCCGCCAAGCACACGGTCTAATTCTCCAAGCTGCGTTGACATCCTCTTTTCACTTGTCATCTCGATCTGAGACAGCGGCACTGCCTTTGCCTCCGTTGCCTGACTTATCTTACCGCCTTTGGTGGCATTCTTTTTTTCGATGAGTTCCTCTGCAAAGGTATTCCACTCTTTGCATGCCGGACACTGCCCCATCCATTTTGAAGATTCATAGCCACATTCCTGACAAAAAAATACAGTCTTCTTTCCTTTTGGCATCTCTTTCGCTCCATTTCTTCTCTGCTTTTTAAAACCTGTGTTCTATTAGTATACGTGTTTCCTGTACAAAAAGCAAACAGGACTGTGCACTTTTTACAAATACAAAGTCCTGTTCTTGTTACTTTTTACTTTTTTATTTTGCTTTCACTTTTACCGCTGACGATAAACCGGTTTCAAAATCTGCTTTCAGGGCATTTTTTCCGACTGCTTTTACTTTATAGTAATAAGTCTTTCCCTTTTTGGTCTTCTTGTCAACGTAAGTTGTGCTCTTTGTCGTTCCGACCTTTTTAAAGCCTTTGTTCTTCTTGGTAGAACGATATACCTCATATTTCTGTGCTCCCGTTACTTTCTTGATCGAAACGGTTGTTTTTCCGCCTTTGGATGTGATCTTGGAAATACCTGCTCCATCGCAATATGCAACTTTCACATTCTTTGTAACACCATAGGAAGCTATCTTTCCATTTTCAGAAAATGCAACCACATAATAGTAATAGGTCACACCCTGCTCTAACACACCACCATCAAGCGCAGTTGTTGCCACGATCGTGTTCTTCTGATTTTTATAATCATGGTATCTTGCCACACTATAAGTACTGCTCTCATCCGTATTGGTCTCTTTTACGATTGCATCTGTGTCCTCTGGTATGTCATAGCATTTTAAATCTTTGTTATAGCTGGTTGCCGGTGTTGTAGAGCGTCCCACCTTATAATATGCTGCACCAGGTACTGCATTCCAGGAGATCTGTACTTTCTGGCTTGCCACACCATTGGCATCACGTACTGTCACTTTCTTTGCAGTCACGCCGGATACATTCTGTAAATAGGTCTTTACCGTATCTTTAGCCGTCCATTCGGTCCACTTTGAACCATCGGATGCGCGGAGTTCGATCTTGGCATAGTCTCCAGCCTGTCCGTTGATCACATAAGATGTCTGCTTTGTTACTGTCGTTTCCGGTCTTTTCGTGTAGGCTTTTCCCTGTGCATTGTAGCGTGTATATCTGACTTCATACTGTTTTGCAAATTTGTCCGCATCCCAGCTGATCTTGATCTGACTGCCGGACGCATATGCAACTGCATTCTGTGGAGCCTGCAGATCAAGCACGATGCTTGCTGTCGCATCAATCTGTTTTGTTACCTTCTTTACCTGATAAACTGCCACAACACGATAGTTGTATGTTTCTCCTGCTGTCAGCTTTTTATCCGTGTAACTGGTAGTCTTTGATTTTTTAATCGTCTTGACCAGCTTCCATTTTGCATTTGTATTGCTGCCGTTCTTCTTGGAATAGCTGTTGTCACTGGAAGCATAGTTCGAACGGTAAACGAGATATTTCTCTGCCCCTTTTACTCTCGTCCAGTTGAGTTTTACTGTATTTTTGCTCTTCTGTACTGCATTTAATGTCATATTGCAGACTGTACTGGTATCCGCAGAAAATGCCACATAACTGCTGTATGTTGTCTTGCCTGTCTCCTTATCATAGAGATACGCCCGTGCCTTATAGCTGTATGTTGTCTCTGCCTTTAATCCCTGATCCACGTACTGTGTGGATGTTGTCGTCGCAATCTTTTTATATTTTTTGCCACTCTTCCGGTAGATCTCAAATCCGGTTCCCTGCTGCTTTTTAAATGTTATGGTAATGCTGTTCTTGCCTGACTTAACAGACGGTTTCGTTGTTTTTCCTATCGATCTCGTTGCAGATACGATCTGGCTCGAAGTACCAACATTGGTATAATAACCATATTTTACTACGGTTCCGTCTGCTTTTGTGATCGTATATGGAGTTGTCTCCTCCCGGTTTGTGTTCTGTTTTGAACTGTCATATGCAACTGCTGCAAAATAGTAGGTCTCACCAGACTCAAATTTTCCACTAAAATCAGAGCTGTTCAGTTCTGTGAGCTTAGCATCTACCGTTTTATAATCCCACTCTTCTCCCAGCGTTTTATATTTTGCTTTCATTTCCTCGGTACTTAGATACTTTTCCGTTGTTGAACTTGAGACATACCGATACGCATTTGCCATGTGATCAAGATAGAAGCCACTTTGAAAGAAACTCTTATCCTTTGCCACATAAATTCTGATATAATCCACATTTTCTATCGGATCCCATTTCAGGGTAAAGGTTCCATCGGTATTGTATTCGACTCTCATATTCTGGATCGCCGGCGTATATACCTCATCTTTTCTATGGCCTCCTGCCACTTCCGAATATTCGCCACAAGTGGACCAATACTCTGTTCTGTTACTGTTTACCTCTGCCCTGACAAAGAAATACATATATGGATAACTAGAAGGTATGGTGTAACTCAAATATGTATTACTTAAAGAACCCGTCGGCGACATGGTAGTAGTCCTATCTGGTTTTACATAGTAATTCCGATATGTCTCTTTTAATGTTCCCGACACTTTTGAATAAGTTGAATAATATGTAACATTGGACATTGCTCCATATTTTTTGCGGGCAGCCTCGTATTCCTCATATCCGGCTTCCCCCTTTTCTGCCACCTTTACTTTTGCCAGCACATAACCATAGTCTACATTCCATGTTCCGCCTTCCGGCAGTTTTGTCTTATATCCCATCGTTTTGATCGTGTATTCATCTGCCTCCGGAACTTCATTCCAGGTCAGCTGGACATCGGTTGTGCTCTGCATTGTTGCAGTCAGTCCGGTTACCTGTGGCAGCGTTTTTTTCACTGCCGCACTGGTATAAGCATAAGAATACGCATCAGACCATGCTCCTGTCTTTACAATCGTATACTCCGTCTTGCCTGTCTTCTGATTTTCTGACTCCGTATAATACAGTGCACGCACTTCATACTTCTGTTGTTCTGACGGTGAAAGTATATTATGACTGACAAAACCACAATGAGTCTGGAACGTCTGTCCATCTACCGCTTCGAGCATCAGGTTTTGCATCACACCGTTGACTTTTACCTGATAACCAATGGATATCGTTTTGCCATTGATCTCCTGTTCGGTCTCATTTGTTACCTTGTTCCACTGGATCACATGATGGCTCTTATTCAGAGATCCTTCCCCAAAACATGTCTTCGTATACAGCCATTTTTTATTTCCAACCGTTTTTCCTTCAGCCAGATAAGCATAATATTTTCCATTGTATTCATAATAAAACGTTACACCCTGACCAGGATATGCTTCTCTGCCATAAGTCGCTCTTACATCTACATTTGCATCGACCTGTCCGAGCAGTGTTACTTTTCCATACTCATAGCCATAGTAAATAGTACCTTTCGAGGTACGTCTGCTTGGCCACATACCATCGATATCTTCATCTGCGAGATCCGCATAATAATCTCCGTTTACCTTGTATACACCGGTTTTGCTGTCAATGGCCGGCTTTGTCGTCGTAATAAAGGAAACTCTGGTATACAACTGTTTCGATGATTTATCTGCATTTTCATAATATTGCCCATTATACAGATACAAACCTGTTGCCTCATCGTAATATTTTGTTACATCACTTACAAACACCGCTTCTTTTTCATGATCTGCCGGATAATTGAAAGAAAAAGTTACGGTTGTATTACTGCTTTTATCTGTATCCGTTTCATCCGCTTTTGAGCTTCCCTCCAGTCCGATCACCTTGGAAACGCCATCAACTGATCCCAAATCTTCCTCTTCCTCCGTTGCTTCGGTTTCTTCGGTACTTTCCGTTTCCTCTGTCTCCTCGGTACTTTCGGTTTCTTCCGTTTCTGTTGCTTCGGTCACCTCGGTTGCCTCTGTCGCTTCTGTCGCTTCCTCTGTTTCCGTTGCTTCGGTCACCTCGGTTGCATCTGTTTCTGTACTCTCAGTACTTTCCACATCCACGGCTTCCGTTGTTTCCGTGGTCTCACCTGTTTTTTCCGTTTCGGCTGCTTCTGTCGTTTCTTCCAGTGACGCATTTTCAGTCACCTGCGCTGCTGTTACACCAACCGATGCACCTTCGGTACACATCAGGGTAACTGCCATTGCAAACGCCGCCATGCGCTTCCAATTCAAAAGCTTTTTCCTTTTCATGTCACATTCTCCTCGTCCTTGATTTGCACGAAAAACCGTGCATTTATTCATTGTACTACCAATCTACCACTGCGGTCAATTAAATTTAGGAAAAAGGTACTTGGTTTTACACAAAAAAAGAAACCAAACCATATCTGGTCTGATTTCCTTTTATCCCTCATGATATTTATCAGCATTTTGAAATCTTAACTGCTACCGGATGATCTCCAAGTTCTACACTGAGGCTTAACTTGCCACCCAGGTTTGTGTTCATCTTTCCGGCATCTGCTCCGTCAATCTCGATATCGTACTCTGCTTCGCTCTCTAACTCTACGGTAAGCTGTGCATCCTCTGCGCCATCTACTGAAAAAGTCATACCTGAATCGGTTGCGTTCAGATTTAATACCGCTGTTCCCGGAACGGACTCGTATACGAACATACCATTGCGCTCCAACTTTGTGATCTCGTCATAAGTCTTTACTTTGTACTTGTCTCCCTGATGCTCAAAGTTGTCAAGTTTTGCCTTTGTCTTAAGCGTATAATCACCAAAGCTGATGGTTCCGTCTGCTTCTGAACGAATTAATTCACTAATCGTTGCCATGTCTTCCTCCCGTGGGGATCATCACCCCGTAAATATTTATCATCCGCTGTCCATACCGGAAGATATTTTTTGTTGTGTTTATTATATACTATCTGCGTTTTCTTTTCCAGTTCTTTTCTCAGGTTTCGAAAACAATTTTATTCTTTTTCGTCGTGACGATCACTTCACTGTTTTGTCTGATCCTGCCATCCAAAATCTCTTCTGCCAGTTTGTCTTCGATCTCATTCTGGATCTTTCTACGCAGCGGTCTTGCACCGTATTTTGGTTCGTATGCTTTCTCTACGATATAATTTTTTGCACTGTCCCTTACCGTCAGGGTAATGCCCATCTGCTCTTTGCAGCGTTTTGCAAGTTCCTTTGTCATCAGAGATACGATCTGCTTCATATCCTCTTTGTTCAGAGAGCGGAAAACAATGGTCTCATCAATACGGTTTAAAAACTCCGGTTTGAAGATCCGGCGAACCTCTTCCATGACCTTGCCCTTCATCTGCTCATAGTTCTGTTTTTCATCTTCTGAGGTTGCAAATCCGAGTTTTTTCGGTTCTACGATTGTCTGTGCTCCCGCATTGGATGTCATGATGATGATCGTATTTTTGAAATCCACTTTACGTCCCTGTGCATCGGTAATATGACCATCATCCAATACCTGAAGCAATATATTAAATACATCCGGGTGCGCTTTTTCGATCTCGTCAAACAGGATAACGGAATATGGATGTCTGCGCACTTTTTCACTGAGCTGTCCGCCATCCTCATGTCCGACATATCCTGGCGGTGAACCGATCATCTTGGAAACACTGTGCTTTTCCATGTACTCCGACATATCGACACGTATCATGGACTGTTCGTCTCCAAATACCGCCTCTGCCAGTGCTTTGGAGATCTCTGTCTTTCCGACGCCAGTCGGTCCTAAAAACAGGAACGAACCGATCGGTCGTTTTGGATCTTTTAATCCCACACGGCCTCTCCGCACTGCCTTTGCTACGGCGGTTACCGCATCCTCCTGTCCGATCACGCGCTTGTGAAGTGTTGCTTCGAGTTTGCGCAGTCTTGCTGCCTCTCCCTCTGCCAGACGTTTTACCGGTATCTTCGTCCATCCCGCCACGACGTCCGCGATCTCTTCTTCCCCGACTACCGGCTTTTTGCGTTTTGCCTCTCTCTTTGCTTTGACATAGAGCTTTTCTAACTGCTCTTCTACCGCCTGTTTTTCTTCTTTATAGCCTCTTGCAGCCTCCAATTCGCCTTCCTGTAAGGCATCTAACATCTGCTCTTCTTTTTCTTCGATCTGACGGCGCAGTGCAACGACTTCTTCCGGATGTGTTCCTATTTTCAGTCTGACTTTTGCTGCCGCCTCATCCATCAGATCGATCGCCTTATCCGGAAGGAAACGGTCATTGATATATCTTGCAGATAACCGGACTGCTGCCTCTACCGCCTCATCGGTAATCGTTACCTGATGATGCTTTTCATACTGATGGCGCAGTCCCTTTAAAATCTCAACGGCAGCTTCTTCACTCGGCTCCTCCACCGTAACCGGCTGGAAACGACGCTCCAGTGCCGCATCTTTCTCCACATGTTTGCGATATTCCTCGATCGTGGTCGCACCGATGATCTGGATCTCGCCTCTTGCCAGTGCCGGTTTTAAGATATTGGAAGCATCCAGCGCGCCCTCCGCTCCACCGGCTCCGATGATCGTATGCAGTTCATCAATAAAAAGCAGGATGTTTCCGGCTCTTTTGACTTCCTGGATCACCTTTTTGATGCGCTCTTCAAATTCGCCACGATATTTGGAACCTGCAACGATCCCGGAAAGATCCAGTGATACAAGACGTTTGTGTAACACGGTATCCGGCACCATGTCTGTGACGATGCGCTGCGCGATCCCTTCTACGATCGCTGTTTTTCCGACACCCGGTTCTCCGATCAGACATGGGTTGTTCTTGGTCCTTCTGCTTAAGATCTGGATCACACGGTCGACTTCCTCTGTTCTTCCTACAACCGGGTCTAATTCTCCGTCTTTTGCAAGGCGTGTCAGATCTCTGGAATACTGATCTAAAACAGGCGTGTCCTCTCCCTCTCTTTTGCGGATCGGTTTTCCATTCTGGAAATCTTCTTTATACAGGGAAGCATCCTCTCCCATTGCGATCAGGGTATCCACGTACATTTTCTGTATATTAACTGCAAGTGTATTTAACAATCTGGATGCCACACAGTCTGTCTCTTTTATCATTGCAATCAGGATATGCTCTGTTCCAATCTTTTCAGAATGAAAACGTGCCGCCTCCCTTGCTGATGCTGCAAGCACCCGCTCTGCACGTGGCGAATACTCCTTTGCCTCCATCGTAAGGACCGGCTGTTCCGGTGCGATCAGCTCCTCGATCAGTTCCATTACCTTTTCGAGTCCGACTCCGTTTTCCTGTAACACCTGTGCCGCTACCCCTGTGTCTTCTTTCAGAAGTCCAAGCAGCAGATGTTCGGTTCCAATATAATTATGCTTCATTGACTTTGACATCTTAGCTGCAAAATCAACTGCTTTTTTTGCTTTCGCTGTATATGGTGTCTGCATTTTTGTTCCCTCTTTTCCCCGAAAGCGAAGCACTTCCGTTTTATAAATCGTTCAGGTCGATGATCTCGATGTCATCGTCCTCTTTTGCACTGTCTTTCCTAATATTCTTTTCTTCTTTTCGTACTGGTATTTCCGGCTCTTCCAGTTCATCGGTAAACTGCTTCCTCTCTGCCGGTTCTTCCTGCTTCTTTCCTTTTTTCTTTTCCCGCACTTTCTCGTGTTTTAGGACAGGCTCTTCCTCTAAATCATCTGAGAAATGGTCCCGTTCTGCTCTTTTTCTCGTTTTCTTTACCGGTGTTTCCGGCTCTTTGATCTCCGGTTCTTCTTCCTCTTCTTCGAACTCGTACTCTTCGCCTCTGTTTCGAAGAATAAGATTGATAATGATGATAATGAGTACTGCTACAATGAAGATCAGCACACCGATCGTGGTACGTGAAAATGATTTTTCCTTTTTCATTTCACTCTCCAATGTACTGTATTCCTCCTGTAGATATGACAGGTTTGAGTCATCGCTCTGTTCAGTGTCATCCGATGCAGCTGCACTGCCATGCTGTCTTTGATAAGTCTGCTCCAGGGCATCGTATTCATACCAGCCCGTCGTACCATCCTGATTTACTCCATAGAAGAAAGAGAAATCTGTTCCCTCCTCTGATGCAGTCTGGTGCACGCTCATGCTTTCATTACCGTTTACCGTGATATCTACCTGCTGCTCTCCATCTGCTGCGGTATAATCCGCCGGTGTCGGCAGCCAGATAACAAAATTATCGCCCTGCTTTAACTGTATAAATGGATAAAAGCTGTCCCCGCTCTCATCATAAATAAAGAAACGCGCGGATGAGGAATCTGTTGTTCCCTGTGGGACCATACAAAGCATGGAAAGATTTCCTGCTGCAAATGTTGCTCCCTTATAGTCTGTCCCTTTATAGCTTACTGTACTCTCGGTGCATCCTGCCGGAAGCAGTTCAGAGCCAAATTCGGAAACGATCTGGTAATTTGCATCTCCAACCGTAATGGTCTCATCGGTGCTCTCAACCGTAGCTGTTGTCGTTGTGGTGGTTGTTTCTGCCGGATCTTCTGTGATCACAGCCGGCTCATCACTCTTTGTAGAAGTATCACCGGTCTGCCCTCTTGTGACTGTGACCGTATAAGTAGCGGTCGCTCCGTTTTCTGCCTTTACAACCACTTTTACCGTGTTTGCTCCTACGGAAAGATTTTCATTTCCCGTAATACTCTCGATCGTAGCTTTTTCATTTGCTGGAACCGCATTTACGGTTACCTTTGTCACATCGTTGCCAACAGAAGCTGTATACTGTACGGTCTTTCCGGTAAAAGACGGAGATAAGGTTCCTGCCGAAAGAGATAATGATTGCAGGGAGTTATCTGCCGAAAGGTTTTTATTTTCGGTCTGGTCCGTTTTTGTATCAGTTGTTGTGCTTGTGTCGCTCTGTGTCGTCGTTGCACTTCCCACCTGTATCCTGGTACTGCTTCCCTCTACGGAATCGAGTTTGGTTCCTGCATCGGTTAAAACCCCGTCTGTTGCTGCCAGAGATACCTTCGAATTTCCCTCGCCAACTGCTTTTAACGTTATGCTGTAAGTACCTGCTGTAGCTGTAATACTGCCATTTCCACCAGAATAACTGGTCGAGCAGTCTACAAAAGAAAAGACGGATGTATCATACGAAACGGTCATCGCCGCTGTCATCTTTTCTCCCGAAGGTCCATATGCCTGTGCCGTGATCTTAACGGTGTCCCCTTTTCCAATAGAACCGGCAGATACTGCCAGACTTGTTTTTCCCTGTGCTGCCTGTAAATGAACTGGCAGTCCCAACATCATAAGACAGATACACAATATGGTCATACCTGCCATTATCTTCTTTTTCATAATAATCCTCCACTCAAAAATACGCACTGTGATTCGTGTATTATAATAGCTGCCATTTGCAATGCAGTGGCAGCCAGCTTCTAAGCCACATTTATTATAGGAGATATTACAAAATGCGTCAACTGCAATATGGGATTTTCAGAATTTTTTAATATCTTGTTTCTTGGAATGTCATCTCTATGTTTTCCCTTTTTGCCATGTCTTAATTTTTTCATGATGCTATAATATTATTGCATGTAAAGATACGGTAATGACAAATTACCGTCATTTGTTTCCATTAAGAAATAGCAGGGATTTCTCCCTGCTATTTTTCTATAATTCTGCCAGTTTTTTTGCTCCTTTTCCCTTTAACCACCGCACCAGAAGAAATGATATGACCGTAAATACCGCCGTACAGATCAAAAGGAACCCGGCTGCCGGGATCAGCTCATAAGAAAGGAAATATAAAACTCCGATCAGTGCCAGCAGTGCCCATCCACCGAAGATCACCGTAAAGATCACACCACTCTGTTTGACCACAACCGTCTCACTCGTCCAGTTCAGATTTGGTCTGCATAAATTCATGCCAAGTCCAAACGTTGCACACAAAACACCGTACATCACAGGAAGCAGCACCATCGCAATCCCAGCAAGTGGATGCGGTCTCAACACGATCCAGGCACAGATGCCGCAAAACAATACCGGGATCTCCGTAAGCAGCAGATGAAGTTTTAACTTGCCACGGAGCACCTGCCATGGAGTAACCGGCAGTGACTGCATCAGCCATAAATTTTTTCCTTCCAGTGATATGGATGGGGCTGTGATATCATTCATCGATACCAGCGCGCAGATCGCTCCTGCCACAATGACCACAAGTGCATCTCCATCCATGATGGTTACCAGATTTTCCTTAAGCCACGTCATTTTTATCAGCAGCGCCACTCCTGCTACCACTAAAAACACGGTTCCCAATGCACAGTTTAACAGATAGGTCGGGCTGCTCAGTAAATGTCCTGCCTCTTTTGCAAGCAGTGCCTGATCCGGGCTCAGTTTTCTTACCGTCTTTTCTTTATAAACAGCCTTTTTCCCTGTCCTTCCTGCTGTCGCAAGTGCTAAAAAGCTGCGTGACAACAGAAATACCGTTCCCACAAAGAGCACTGCAACGACCACAAACACCCCCAGTAACGGCAACACAGCTCCTGCTGCCGCCTGCCCGGTCAGATAAAGGTAATACGCTTTTCTCTGGATCTGACCGCTCGTTGCATCCGCATTCTGGATCAGTCTGCCTATCATCTGGTTTGCCTGCATACAGAACATATAATATACTGCAAAGAATGCCAGTGACACGACCACGGTGATCAGGCTCTTATGCTGTAATCTGGCATTGATCTTTGCAACGATCCATCCTAAGATACAGGATAATAACAGCACGACTACAGTTAAAAGCAGTGCAAAAAAGATCGTTCCAAGAATGGATAAGATGTTCACTTTTCCCTTCACATAATAAACGATCAGTGCCGGTACATAAACCACCATGCTGTACATCGCACCCATCAGATAAACCCCCATCAGCCGCGCCGCCAGGATATATTTCACCGGTATCGGCAGTGATAACAAAAGGTCGTTATCCTTCGCCTGATAGAGACTGGCAAAGGTGTTAAATACGCTGCCGAATACTCCAAATGTCAGTGACACAAGTGATACATAAAGCAGATATAGCCATCCATACCCCATCGTGATCAATGGGCTGAGCTGGACTGCGATCGCAGAAAAAACGCCACCAAGCACAACGACGACCACAAACACATAAAACAGGATCGACATCCGCACTCCTGCCTTTGATCTCGCCTTTCCTGTTTTGCGGTCCCGGAAAAAGTTCTGGTTCAGTTCCAGCATCTGTTTTTCAAATAATGCTTTTAACATATCTTCTCCTCCAGTTCTAAGAATACTTCTTCCAGAGAAGTGTCACCTTTTACTTCTTCCATCGTTCCGGCTTTTATCAGTTCGCCCTTTTTAATGATCGCGATCTTATCACAGAGTTTTTCCGCTACCTCAAGCACATGCGTTGAAAAAAAGATCGCACCGCCTCTGTCGCAGAACTCACGCATCATCCCTTTGAGCAGATGCGCTGCTTTCGGATCCAGTCCCACAAACGGTTCATCCATGATAATGAGCTTCGGCTCATGTACCCAGGCAGAGATGATCGCAAGCTTCTGTTTCATTCCATGGGAATAGGTAAGGATCGGCTGTGCCAGATCGGACGTCAGTTCAAACAGCTCCGCATATTTATGGATCCGCTCCTTGCGTTCCTGCTCAGGTACCTCAAAGATATCTGCGATAAAATTAAGATATTTGATCCCTGTCATAAATTCGTACAGATCCGGATTATCCGGGATATACGTGATCTGTTTTTTGCAGGCGATCGGGTTTTCTTTTACTGATACCCCATTGATACGGATCTCTCCCTCTTCAAATGGCAAGATCCCTGCCACTGCTTTTAATGTCGTTGTCTTTCCGGCTCCGTTGTGTCCGATAAATCCATAGATCTCCCCGGGTGCGATACGAAGGGATAACTGGTCTACCGCCTTTTTGCCTCCATAGGTCTTTGTATAATTTTTAATCTCTAACATTTTCTTCCTCCTCCATCTGTCCTATTGTAATAATACAATAGGCGTATGAGGCTGTCAAGAGATTTTCCAGGTCAGCTCTGTCCGGTTCTTATTTTGTTACAACCGTTTTCACATCTGACCAGCCGGAATATATCTTTGCCGTATTTCCGTTTATATTTTTATAGGTACGGATACGAACATAATATTTTTTCTTCGCTTTCAGCTTTTTCACACCTTTTGATACTGATGTTTTCTTAGAGACATCAACCGTTTTGGTTCTCTTTTTCTGAAATTTACTGCTGTCCGAGTACTGGATCTGATAGCCACTTGTCTGGCCGGTCTGTTTTTTCCATTTTACCTGAAATCCTTTTGATTTCCGTGTCAGTTTCACAATCTGTGTTCCCGGAGGACAGATCTTAAATGTTGTACTCATTGTGCCAACGTAGTTTCCAGATAATGTAACCGTAATCTTTGCGTTTCCGGCATTTTTGTTATTACCATACGATACGGTATAATCTGTTGTTTTGATCTGTTTTCCCCTGCTGTCCCTCAACACAACAGACGGTTTCTGCTCCTGTCCATTGTATGTATAAGACTTCTGTTCCAGTACGATCTGTGCCGGGTGATAAATCACAGTCGTTTCCACCGCACCACAAGTACCGCAGGTTTTTGTAATGCTTCCGTCTTTTTGTGATGTTGCTTTCACGGTTACTGTCCGGTTGATCCAATGACCTGTTGCAGGCACTTCTTCCACCGGGGTGATCACTGTCCCACATACGGAGCAATGGCTTCCCTCTGTCCGTCCTGCTGTGGTACAGGTTGCTTTGACTGCTGCATCTTTTACTACCTTATGTGCCGTCTTTGCAATTTTTTCTGTATAAGTACTGCCACAGGAACAGGTATATGTTTTTACACCCTCCTTCGCACAGGTAGCAGCCCTCGTCACTTTCGCCGTATACTGATGTGTATGTGTTTTGGTAACCGTCACACTGCAGGTTGCCATCTTTCCGCTTCCGTCTGCAGCTTTTGCCGTTATGGTCGCACTTCCCGCCGAAACAGCCTTTACCGTTCCATTCGATACTGACGCAACTCCTGTATTGGAAGAGGTCCATGTGACATTTTTATTGGTCGCATTTCCCGGAGAAACAGATGCCGTCAGTGTCGCTGTCTGACCTGTCTTTAATGACAGAGAACTTTTGTTTAATGTAATTCCTGTCACATAAGTAACCGGACGTTTCGTCACACTAAAGTCAACATAGACTGCCGTTCCTCCTGTTCCGTTGGCATTATAGGGCTTCATCCAGAGACGATAGTTTCCTGTTCCCAGCTTTCCTATGTTATAGCTGTTTCCTGTTACATAGTGATCGATCAGATCCGCTCCGCTCTTAGGATTGTAGCGCAGCGTAAAGCCATATGAGGTGGTGTTTGCAGGGGTATTCCATGAAACTGTTACATCTTCATCTGTGTAATAAGTTGTTTTTGCATAAATTGACAGACTGCCTGGATCCGGATCTTTTACAAGATAAATATATCCAATGAGCCATTCTCCACTATACCGGTTTTTTAACTGACTCGCCGAGAAATTATGTTCCCCACAATAATATGTAATTCCTTCTGCAAGGGAACTTACATAACCTGTAGTCACTTTTCCATATGCAGCATTATTCGATTCAGATAATGTTACCGTATTACCATTTACTGCTTCCACATATCCGACATGTCCATAACCTGCACTTGTTCCAAATACTGCAATCGAATTTGCTTTCGGCGTACTTCCCACGGAACGTCCTGCTTTTTGGGCAGCATTGTACCATGTTGCCGCATTTCCCGTACATTCATTTAAGGAAACTCCTGTCCGCTCGTAGGCTCTCCCCCACGCATACCAGGTGCATTGACCGTAATACTGATTACTCCATGCAAATGGATCATTCGTGCTGTATGCTCCGCCATACCAGTTTGGTGCCGCAGCACCTTTGTAGTCTGTTTCCGGTACTTCTGGTTCTGCATTGACCGTAATATCTGAACTTACCTTATCTACCTGGGCAGCTCCCACCGTCATGAAACCTTCTGGTTCGAAAACAATACCAATTAACAGTATGATTGCCAGCATCGCTGTACCAGCTCTTTTCAATATCCTCTTCATAGCTCATTCCTCCTAATTTTTCTTATGATTGTTTTCCTGTCTTTTGATTTTTGCTTTTCTTCTGCCTCCTCTCTTATTGGTGCTATTGTCCATTAATACGGCTGTTCAAACACTTCCTCTTCACTCCATCCTGTTATTTTCACAGCTGCGCACACGCTTTCTTTATTTCTCTGTAGATACACATCCTTAAAATAGCGTATGTCATCTCCCTCTATAGTACCTGGTATTTTAGTGTTTTCATCATAATCAAACACTCCGATCCCCGTCTCTGCGTATACCCTACCATTCTTTAAATCGTCTGACAAAACCGGCTCATCATATATTTCAGCATACGGTATCCAGTCAACAAACTGTCCGGTCCTGAAAATATAATATCCATTATCATAGATTGCAAATTCTGTGTTACTCTGGCTGTCCACTCTCACTCCCAGCACATTTTCCAAAATCTGATTCATGTCATCCTCACGTATCGCAAAATAAGAATGATCTACTGCACTGATCTCTTCATTATCATATGGTAATAACCGCCATTCCACTTCTTTTACATGCTCATCATCTACATAAGAAATAACGATATCATCCTCGATCAGATTGGAAGCGATCAGATTATCGATAAACTCCAGCTTCGCTTCATCACTCCATTCCTGCGGTGATGTTTCTGTGCCTGTCGTGTATTTCCCTTCCCTTTCCATGTATCCGATAATTCCGATCAAATTCTTAAGCACTGCCATGTCATACTCGGAAAAACTGATCTGATCTTCAAAAACAGATTTTCTTGCTGCTTCTGTATTTTCATGAAAAACCAGTTTTTCAACACTCTTAATATAACGCTCTTGGGGATACCGACCATTATAATTAAGCCAATCACTGGCATTTACATTATAATAAGCGAATTGCTCCTTGCTGCATGCCTCCCCATCTATAAAGTAGTTGTATGAGATATCTTCTTCATAAACTGTTTCCATACTTATCGTTTTTTGATCATGCTCCAGTCCACGCATCGTATAATAGGAAACCGCCTTTGTGTCACTAATAGTCTCTATCAAAGTCAGGTCCGTTTCATTACATAATGCAATCGCACTCGTATTTTCCGCATATTCAAGATCCAAAGCACCATACAGTTGTCCCTCTATATAGTCCAGAACTGTTAAATAGGAGATCCCCATCTCATCATAACGGTAAAGCAGCTCCTCGCTGCCATCTGCATCTACATCCTTTAATGCAAAATATCCACCCTGTTCTTCTTTGTCTGCCAGATATTCTTCCATACACTGTAGTGCTCCGGCATCCGTTTCTGCCTCTGTATTTTCTTCTGTGTCCTCTGGTCTGTTTTCCTCTGTAGCTGTGATCTGATTCTCCGTTTCTTTTTCATCTGCATCCACATTCTGTGTATCCTGTTCGGCGATCACATCCGCTTTCTGTTCATTTTCTGGCTTTTGTGGTTCTGTCATCCATGCTATGACCGATGCACTGATCAATACAACAGCTATGATCATTATTTGTTTCTTTTTCACCGCATCTCCCCCATCTGGATCTGCACCTGATCACACAGATCCTAGCTTTTGGTATTATTTTTTTCTTATAATATCTATCATCACGATTACGAACATAATGTAAAAAGCTGATCCCATGGAGCAGTGCGTATATCCACCCAGTTCATAACTGTCATAGAATGCAAAAAATGTTTTGGCATAAATAAAAGTCAGGATGGAAAACAAAATTCCTATGACTTCATATAACACAAGGTTGCACTTATTTCGAATGATAAAAACCGCATCGATCACATAGAATACTAATGGCATATTCATCCATACAATCATTCCCGGTATTTTATTTGCATGTTCTAATGCCCGGTCTCCAATATTATAGCCAACCGTATCCATAAAATTTTTCCATTCCAGAGGCGAATATGAGCCCATTCCCGGCAATGTAAACCATGGCATGAAGCACAAAAAGATTGCAGCAACCACAATCACCAGTGAGATCATATCACTTAATGGTAAGTTTATTTTTTTGTATATTTCTCCTAAGACACCCCGACCAATATTTTTTCCGTTTTCTATGGTTCTTCCGATCTGTTCCCCAGACAGATGTATTTCTGTCTGCTCCAGATGGTTGCCTACTTTGTGTCCACATTCATTACAATATTTTGCTGTGTCATCAATTTCTTTTCCACATTTGATACAATACATAAAATCCCCCATCGCGTTGTGCCTGATACCGATTGGTACAGGAAGTTCTGGTAGTTAATTATAGAGGTAACAGTTGCCTAAGATATAATATTCATATGACCAATTAGCTGTAATTTTCATTTTTATAAATCTGGCATTTCCAATATCAACCTTAAAATGTCTGCGTTCCTGTGTTGCCTGAATCGTATCTGACGTATAAATCAATACATCATCCGCATAAATCTGCATTACAGCATCAGGTGTCTTTGATGCCGCACACGCAATATCTCCTTCCAAATATTGATATTTGCCATCCAGAAACCATGTATACTGTTTGCCACTATCTATTCCATACACCTTGATGGCATTTGTATAACTTCTGTTTAAACTATCTGTTGCTGTTGGCAAATACCAATCATAAGAAATCCTTCCATAAAACTCATCCAAATCATACAGTGCCTGTCTTACCACTACATAAATCTGTGCCACTGATTTATTGCCAGCCCTGTCCACCACCTGCACCGTATAGTAACCATTCTGTGTCACCGTAAACTCACGATTGTTTGTAATATTATTTGCCTGCTTGAACTTTGCACTGGATGCATCACCAATTGCTCCTTTGATCCATTTCACACTCCTGATCCCGCTTGCATCCGATGCGGACACAGAGAGCCGTACTCCATCACTCACAACTGACTGGCTCAGGCTCACCGTCGGCTTTGTCTTATCAATGTTGGTCACCATAATACGTTTAATTGTCACATTTCCCGCTTTATCGGTGACTTTCACAGAATAGGTAGCATTTGCGGTTACTTTTTTCCTTTTCGACTTTGTTATATTCGTCGCCTTTTTCCAATAACGATCATTACTTTTTGAAATTTTACCCTTTTTGATCAAAATACTTTTTATACCAGACGAATCCTTTGCCTGCACCTGGATCAATACACTTCCCCTTGTATATCCTGTCTTGTTCAGGTACAGAACGACATATGGCTTTGTCCTGTCTTTTTTTGCAGCTTCCACCTTCATTGAGCTTTCCGGCTCGAAAACAATACCAATTAACAGTACGATCGCCAGTATCGCTGCGCCCAGTCTTTTCATTATCCGCTTCATAACCCGATCCTCCTATTTTCTCTTCTTACGGAGTATTTTTCTATATACGAATTATAATACTATTTTCTCGTATTGTAAATAATATTAGTACTAGAATTTGGTATAAGCAACGAAATAAATCCATCAATCTATATAATATAATCAATTATTGTATCATTTCATAAAGGCAAGGGGATTTATAAGAATGACATTTGGAGAAAATCTACAATTTTTACTCGAAGAACGTGACATTACCCAGAAAGATTTTGCTTCCATGCTAAACATTGCAAGGACAACTTTGAACGGTTACATCAAAAGTAATCATGAACCGGATTTTGAAACTGTAAAAGCCATGGCTGGTGCCCTGCATGTATCCACAGACTGCCTGTTAGGCTACACCTCCCCAGATGCCCCTACTTCCAAAGAATTTATGCTGATAGACAAGCTGCGCCAGATGACGCCGGAACAACGAAATATGATCTATGATCTTGTCTTAGTCATCGACCGCCGTTCCGACAAGAAATGATTTTCAGATTTGTATCATTACAGTAAAGCAGGACCGACCGTGATATCCCGCAGAGAATCGATCCAGATCCCGGTTCCATCTTCAAACACCAGCTTTTTCTCATACTCATCGATCTTGCGCACTTTGCCGCTGTATGTGCGGTACGCGCCGCCCTCCTTTTTCGTATCCGGTTCAAAATAGATGCAGGTTGCTGCCGGATGGCTGGCGATATTTTCTTTTATCTTAAGAAGCTGTTCATTTAAGATCTCTTTCTCCCCTTCGTCAAGCTCCGTATAAGTCTCCGTGATCCGCTCCGTCTCATCGATGGCATCTTCATACCCACTTAGTGCCGCAAATGCTGAAAACTGTGCTGCGCGATCCATCACAGACATGCGCGGATGCACCTTTGATACCGGATGCTCTAATGTTATGATATCATCGTATCTGCCCACTTTATCTCACTCCATTTTCCTATGCTTTATGTCCACCGATCTGGCTGTTTCTGGACATGGCTGTTGCACCCTCTTCCAGATTCATTCCTTTTAAGATGGCATTTTTTCCATATTTTTTCTTAATGTCAAGCATCGCCTGCTGCATCTTTTTCTCCCGTGCAAGCTCTTCTTTCTGATGTTTCTCCGCCTTTTCGCTCTGCTCTGCAAAAAGGCTCATCTGCTCAAAAGTCTCCTCACTTGCAGCTTCTTTTTCTGACACAACCCGGTTTGCGGTCAGGTTCAGCCTGCGCACCAGAAGATTTGGATTTACGATCTTATCGTAGAGTTCTAAAACTGCTTCCGTGATCAGTCTGGTAGAGGAAGTCCGCTTCGCCAAATTTGCCGTACCGTGTGCGTGTTTTGGAACCTGTCTGCCGTAGCGGTCGGTTGTAACCTCACCTTTGTATTTCTTACGGATCTCCGGTATTTTTAAATTGTCGATGTCATAGCCGACCGTCAACACCATTTGATCGGTCACCAGTCCCTTATCCACCAGATTGAGCACCAGTAAGTCGACCATCTCACGCACCACCAGTCTGGTCTTGGTAAAATCATACGGGCAGTGCAGCACCTGACCGGAACCGATGCTGTTTGACTCCGGTTTGTATGCCTTGATCTGTGCGATCGTACACGGCTCATACCCCCATGCGTGATCGATCAGAAGCTCTGCATTGACCCCGAACAGGCGGTATAGCAGTTCTTCATTATAATAGTCATTGCTCCCTCCGATCGAGCAACGCGCGACATCTCCCATCGTATAAATGCCGACTTTGTTTAATTTTTTCTCATATCCTCTTCCGACACGCCAGAAATCCGTGATCGGACGGTGCTCCCAGAGATTTCTCCGGTAAGACATCTCATCCAGTTCGGCGATCCTGACTCCGTATTCATCCGGTTTTGCGTGCTTTGCCTCGATATCCAGCGCAACCTTGCAGAGATAGAGATTGGTTCCGATCCCTGCCGTCGCCGTAATCCCGGTCAATGCCATAATCTCCTGCACCAGTTTGGAAGCAAACTGCTTTGGTGTCAGATGATAGGTCTCCAGATAAGGTGACACGTCCAAAAATACCTCATCAATGGAGTAAACATGGATATCCTCGGGCGCAATATATTTTAAATAGATCTGATAGATCCGCGTACTGTAATCCATATATAAAGCCATTCTGGGCGGTGCCGCAATATATCCGACCGCCAGCTGTGGCTCTCTCTGTAATACCGTCGCATCCGTGGAAGAACCGTTAAGTCGTCCTCCCGGTGCCAGTCTCTTTCGCTCTGCATTGACCTGTCTGACGCGCTCTACAACCTCGAACAGGCGCGCCCTGCCCGGTATCCCGTATGCTTTTAACGACGGAGATACCGCCAGACAGATCGTCTTTTCCGTGCGGCTTTCATCTGCAACGACCAGGTTGGTCGTCAGTGGGTCTAAATCCCTCTCCCTGCACTCCACGGATGCGTAAAATGATTTCAGATCGATTGCAATATAAATTGGTTCCCTCTTCTCCATCTTCTGTCCTCGCTCTTATCGTTCTGCTTTTTCTAGCATAACACATTTCTGTCATTTTATCCACATTTTTTCGAACATATGTTTATTTCATATTAAAAAAAGAACAACCGATCAACCGGTTGCTCTTTAGGAGAAGGTATTTTTACTATGGGGTATAGCAAAAATTATATATAATGTATTGGGGGGTTTTTACAGGTATTATAATAGCACGTCCCACCCGAGAAGTGTTCACAAAGTTCACAAAATATCAATTCGATTTTTGTATATTTTGCACAATTCCTACTGGATTACTTCCTGACGTACCTTTGTTTTGATCCGCTGCAAGGCATTATCAATGGTCTTGGGCGGTTTGTTCATATGCTCCGCGATCTGCTGATAGTTGTTCCCCTGCAGATATTCATCCAGCACCTGCTGTTCCATGGGACTTAAGTGCTCTCTTAAGCCGTCCCAGAACTGTTTTAAGTTCTCCTGGTCGATGATCATCTGCTCCGGATCTCCCATCCCACCGGTCGTGAGGGTCTCTGCCAGGGAATGTCCCTCTTCCCCTGTCTCCGAGTAGAATGAGATATAGGTGTTTAATGGTGCGTGCTTTTTCCGGTTGGATGCCTCCACCGCCTTATACAGCTGCCTTGTAATACACAGTTCTGCAAATGAGAAAAAGGATGCTTCCTTTCCCCCGTCATAGTCCCGGACTGCCTTAAACAGCCCGATCATCCCCTCCTGGATCAGATCGTCCGTCTCTCCGCCGATCAAAAAGACCGCATTTGCCTTTTTGCGCACCAGAGGTTTGTACTTATCCAGTATATAATCCATTACTCCGGAATCCCCGGAACGTAATTGCCCGATCAGTTGTTCATCTGACATCTCCTGATAATCTGCCACATGCCCCTCCTGTTTTCTCACTTATCCATTCATGCGCTGTCTTACGATCTCGTATGCAAGAACGCCTGCTGCCACCGATGCGTTTAACGAATCGATATCACCTTTCATCGGGATCGATGCAATGAAATCACAGTTTTCTTTTACAAGCTTTCCTACGCCTTCGCCCTCGCTTCCGATGACAAGACCGATCGGTCCTTTTAAGTCCAGATCATACATGGTGGTCCCGCCCATATCGGCACAGACAAACCACATGCCCTTTTCCTTTAACTCCTTGATCGTTGCGGAAAGGTTTGTTACCTTTGCCACCGGAGTATAGTTGATGGCACCGGCAGAAGTCTTTGCGACCGTTGCGGTCAGTCCGACTGCCCTGCGCTTTGGAATGATGACTCCGTGTGCACCTGCGAGGTTTGCGGTACGGATGATCGCACCTAAGTTATGCGGATCTTCGATGTTATCTAACAGGAAAATAAAAGGCGGCTCCCCTTTTTCCTCTGCGATCTTTAAGATGTCATCCACTTCGGCATACTCATAGGCAGCCGCAACTGCGATCACGCCCTGATGTTTTTTTGTCTCGGATAACTGATCTAACCGCTCTTTTTCTACGAAATTTAAGATCGTATCATGTTTTCTTGCTTCTCTTACGATGGTGCGCACAGGTCCGTCCTGACAGCCATCCAGTACATATAATTTATCAATGGTCTTTCCGGAACGAAATGCCTCCAATACCGCGTTTCGTCCTTCGATCTTTAACTCCTCGTAACCCATATTTCCTCCTATAGTCTGAGTTTTAATCCATCTACGCCTGCTTTTACCAGTTCTACCAGACGTTCAAACTGATCTGTCAGATAAAGATATCCCATCAAAGCTTCAAATCCGGTCGCTTTTCTGTAATCTGACATCGTTGCATTTTTTGCCATGGTAGGCGATTTCGCATTTCTCCCGCGGCGGTAGATATCTGCCTCCTCCTCTGAAAGTAAGGGAAGCAGTACCTCCATCATTTCTGCCTGCGTGTGTGCCTTTACGATCTGGCTTGTCCGTTTATGCAGTTCTCCCGCTCTGGTGTTTCCTTTTCCCACCACAATGCTCCGGATCACGAGATCATAGATCCCGTCTCCGATATAAGCCAGTGTAAGCGGCGAATACGTCCGGATGTCCACATCCGGTATTCCAAACTGTCCCTTGATATAAGAATCAATTCCACCCTGCATCACGTCTCTTCCTTTCTTCACGCTTTATGCCAGATCACGCCTTCTCTGGTGTCTTTTAACACAATTCCTTTTGCTAAGAGTTCATCACGGATGGCATCTGCCTTTGCAAAATCTTTTGCTTTCTTGGCTGCCTTACGCTCTTCGATCTTTTCTAATACATACTGCTCTAATTCAGAATCTACCTCTTCTTTTGGTTCTTCCGTCTTTGCAGTTGTAAGGTTCAACGATAAGACACGGTCAAAATCTTTGATCAGTTCCAGTTTCGTCTTGTCGTTCATCTCTGCTTTTAACAGATCATAAACGATCGTGAGTGCCATGGATGTATTCAGATCGTTGCTGATCGCCTCCACAAAGCGTGCCTTGTATGTGTCAAAGGAATCTTTTTCAACGCTTCCCTCGTCTTTTAGATCTGCAATCCTCTTTACCAGTTTTTTGTATGCCGCACTCATATTGTCAAGTACTTCATAGGAAAACTCAAGCGGTTTGCGGTAATGGGACTGTAAGCAGAACATACGGTATACGATCGGGTCGTATCCTTTTTCCTGCAATAAGGAAACAGTCAGGAAATCGCCTTTGGATTTACTCATCTTGCCGGATTTGTCATTTAAGTGCTGCACATGGAACCAGTATTTACACCAGGTATGTCCCAGGTAACTCTCGGACTGTGCGATCTCATTGGTGTGGTGTGGAAAGATATTATCCACACCGCCACAATGAATGTCCATATATTCTCCCAAGTGTTTCATACTGATGCAGGAACACTCGATATGCCATCCCGGATATCCAACACCCCATGGGCTATCCCATTTTAATGCCTGATCCTCGAATTTGGATTTGGTAAACCAGAGTACGAAATCGTTTTTGTTTTTCTTGTTTTCATCCTCTTCCACATCGTCACGCACACCGACGAGCAGCTCCTTTTCATTCTGGGATGAAAATACATAGTAATCATCTAATTTGGATGTATCAAAATATACGTTGCCACCGGCTACATACGCATAGCCTTTTTCCAGCAGTACCTCGATCATATGGATAAACTCTGGAATACAGTTTGTTGCAGGCTCAACAACATCCGGTGTCTTGATGTTTAATTTTGCACAGTCTGCAAAAAAGGCATCCGTATAAAATTTTGCAATCTCCATTACGGTCTTGTGCTCACGTTTCGCACCTTTTAACATCTTATCCTCACCGGTATCCGCATCGGAAGATAAATGTCCGACATCCGTGATATTCATAACACGTTTCACGTCATAGCCGACATAGCGCAGGGATTTTTCCAGCACATCCTCCATGATATAACTTCTGAGGTTTCCGATGTGTGCAAAATGATATACCGTAGGTCCACAGGTATACATTGCGATCTTTCCGTCTTCATGTGGAATGACCGTCTCCACCGTTCTTGTCAGAGTATTGTAAAATTTAAAATTGTTTTCCATATTTATCCTCTCATTCTGCCGCTCTAACAGCTTTTTATTGTTCTTCTTCCCCTTTACCCGAGGTCAGCACACGCAATGTCTTTTCCAGATCCAGTACACGGTTGGTAAGTTCTGTATTTTCTCTCTGTAACACACTGATGTCCTCTTTGACCGGATCTGGCAGGTGGCACTGATCCATGTCACTGCGTGGGATCTTCATGTTATCCCGTTTTACGATCCTGCCCGGAACGCCGACTACCGTACAGTTTGGCGGAACTTCTTCGATCACAACACTTCCGGCTCCGATCTTGGAATTCTCTCCCACGGTAAAAGAACCGATGATCTTGGCTCCCGCACTGATCATGACATTGTCTCCGATCGTCGGATGACGCTTTCCGGTCTCTTTTCCGGTTCCACCTAGGGTCACACCCTGATACATGGTAACGTTGTCTCCCACGATGGCGGTCTCTCCAATGATAACACCGCTTCCATGGTCAATAAAAAATCCCTTCCCGATGGTCGCACCCGGATGGATCTCGATCCCGGTCTTTCTCGCTGCACGCTGTGAGATATAGCGTGCTCTGAAATAGTGTCCTTTTAAATACTGTTTATGTGCACGTCTGTAACTTAGCATAACACGAAAGCTGGGATAAAGCAAAACTTCCATGGGAGATTTGATCGCAGGATCCCGCTCCTTTATCACTTGAAACTCTTCTTTGATACGACGTATCATACCCATTTTTAAAGACCCCTTTCACAATAAAAAAAGGATTACTTCTCCTCTTTAGAGACGAAGTAATCCGCGGTTCCACTCTACTAAAAGCCTTTTGGCTTTCCCTTTTAGCATGTAACGAATGCCAGACGTATCCGGTTACTCTTTTCACCCGATCAGCTCCTGGAGGCACTTCAAAAATCTCTTTCCCAAAACTGCTTGCAGCCGATGACAGTTTCTCTCTGTTGGATGTCTGACTTCCTACTCTTTCCAATCTAAGCCTTTTTGATGACTGCCGCCATATCATGTGCGGTACTCATTTACTTTCTATAGTTTATGCAGTTTTCTTTGATTTGTCAATCATTTTTCACTGTGCCCTGCATCCACTGCATCCGGCACATCCTCCTGCTGCCGAATCTGCTACGGTCACACTGCTCTCATAGATGGTCGTCAGTGCACAGATCGCCTGTGCGGAAATGCCTTCCTCGGTTCCGGTAAATCCAAGTCCTTCCTCGGTCGTCGCCTTTACATTAACCTGATCCGTTGCAATCTTTAATGCTTTCGCGATATTTTCTTCCATCTGTGCAATATAAGGGCGCATCTTTGGCTTCTGGGCAATGATCGTGGCATCGATATTTTCCACGATATATCCCTTTTCCTCTAACAGTTTTGCCACATGCTCTAACAGCCGGATGCTGGAAATTCCTTTGTACTGCGGGTCCGTATCCGGGAAATGTTTGCCGATATCTCCAAGTGCCGCTGCTCCAAGCAGGGCATCCATGATCGCATGCAGTAACACATCTGCATCCGAATGTCCAAGCAGTCCCAATGTATGCGGGATCTTTACCCCTCCGATGATCAGATCTCTGTCTTCTACCAATCTATGCACATCATAGCCCATTCCTACTCTCATATCTACCTCCATATCATTTCCTCTGCTGCTATCTACTATACACATTTTATCGTTCCCTGCCAAGCACACGCGCCGGTTTCATCTGGTAATTTTTTTCATCGGATATAGAAATAAAGTGTGCGCCTGCTTTTCCTATACAGCAAAAAAGACCTTGGAACAACTCCAAGGTCTTAGCGTAGCGGAAGGGAGATTCGAACTCTCGACACCACGGGTATGAACCGTGTGCTCTGGCCAACTGAGCTATTCCGCCATAGAAACAACAAGCTTGTCTTAAGTCTTGTTGTTGAATGGGACCTATAGGGCTCGAACCTATGACCCTCTGCTTGTAAGGCAGATGCTCTCCCAGCTGAGCTAAGATCCCATTTGTGTCGGTCGCTTACCGCAACCGACTTGATAAGTATACTACCTGGAAAAATAAATGTCAACACTTTTTTTCATATTTTTTTATTTTTCTTTTTCTTCTGCCAAAAGACGCTCGACTGACTTCACACATTCCGCTGCGTCTTTGGAATATCCGTCTGCTCCGATCTCGTCTGAAAAGCTCTCGGTGATCGCCGCTCCGCCGATGACGATCTTGCAGGTGCAGCCTTTTTCTTTTGCAAGCTCCACCACATCTTTCATCCGCATCATGGTCGTTGTCATAAGGGCAGACAGACCGATGACCTTTGCTCCTTCTTTCATGGCTGTCTCCACGATCACGGAAGCCGGCACATCCTTGCCCAGGTCGATGACATGGTAGCCGTAATTTTTTAACATCAGCACAACCAGATTTTTGCCGATGTCATGGATATCTCCCTCCACGGTTGCCACAACGATTGTTGCCATCTCTTCTCCGCCCGTGCGCTCCAACATCGGCTCGAGATATTCGATCGCGATCTTCATCGTATTTGCCGAAGAGATCAGCTGCGGCAGGAAATATTTTTTCTTGTCAAACAGCACGCCAACCTCATTGATCGCCGGGATCAGATGTCCGTTGATAATATCATCCGGCTTTGCGCCCTGCTCTAGCATCTGTTTTACTTCTTCTAGGATATGTTCTTTGTTTCCTTTTAAAACGGCGGTAAAGACTCCGCTTCTGCTCTCTTTGGATGCCGTATCGGTACTTCCGCTCCCGGAAGCTGCCCCGGCTTTCCCGGAAGGCACCATCACACGCTCCATCCCCGCATATTTTTCGGAGAGGAAATTCATGCGCTCAATATAGCGGATATCGCTCTCCTCTTTATTAAGCAACATATCCGAAGCAAAGGCTGCATTCATCAGAAGCTCCTGGGATGGATTTGCGATCGCCATCGTCAGTCCGTTTGCAATCGCCATCGTTAAAAATGCCGTATTGACATAGGTACGTTCCGGCAGCCCAAATGAAATATTGGAAAGTCCACATGCAGTAGGAAGTTCCAGTTCATTTTTACAGTAGGAAAATGTTTCAAAACATTCCAGTGCCGCCTTGGGGTTGGCTCCGATCGTCGCAACAAGTCCATCAACAATGATATCCTCTTTTGCCATGCCGATCCGCAATGCCTCATTTAAGATCACACGGATGATCTCATGTTTTTCATTGGAATCTTTTGGCAGTCCCTCATCCGACAACGGAAGCAGGATAAACATTGCACCATATTTTTTTGCGATCGGCAGTAAATGCTCAAATTTTTCTTTTTCAAGCGAAATGGAGTTGATCAGGGCACGTCCCGGATAGATCCGCAGTGCCGCCTCTATGATATCCACATGGCTTGAATCGATACAAAGCGGACAGTCCACCGTGGAGGTCACCTCATATACGGTGCGCAGCATCATTTCTTTTTCATCGATACCGTTCATACCCATATTGATATCCAAAATCTGTGCTCCGTTTTCTTCCTGCTCGAGTGCCATCGTACGCACCAGATTAAGAGAGCCCTCTTTTAACTCTGCCTGTAATTTTTTCTTTCCGGTCGGATTGATCCGCTCCCCGATGACCATAAAATTGCCATCCAGTTTGATCTCCACGGATTTTCGCTCCGAGGTAAGGATCCTTCTGTGCTGTGTGAGCGGTTTTTTGGGCTGTAATCCGCTTACCGCCTCTTTCAATGCCCGGATATGCTCCGGTGTCGTGCCACAGCAGCCACCTAAGATGCCGGCACCCTCTTCTGCCAGCTTTTTGCCTGCAAGCGCAAACTCTTCCGGACCTACATTAAATACCGTTCTTCCATCCACAAGCTCCGGCATTCCGGCGTTTGGTTTCGCTACGATCGGAACAGTCGCATACTCTGCCATATGCTGCACCGGCTCCATCATCGCCTCCGGTCCTGTCGAGCAGTTCATTCCCACGGCATCTGCTCCCAAACTCTGTAATACCACAACGGCGGTTGCCGGGTCTGTTCCATATAAGGTACGTCCGTCTTCATTATAAGTAAGCAGTACCATGACCGGCAGATCGCACAGCTCACGGATGGCGATCACAGCCGCCCTGCACTCCTGTAAACTCATCATGGTCTCTACAACAAACAGATCCACACCTGCATCCAGGATCACCTGTACCTGCTCTTTGTATACCTCGACCAGTTCTTCAAACTGCAGTTCGCCCAACGGGTAAAGCTGTTCGCCTGTCATCGTCAGGTCACCTGCGATCAGGGTATGCTCCGATGCAGCCCTTTTGGAAAGTGCCACGAGTTCGCGGTTCATTTCCACAAGACGGTCCTGTAGTCCGTATTCTGCCAGCTTGATCCGGTTTGCTGTAAATGTCGGTGCAAACAGGATATCCGTTCCTGCCGCCACATAGGCTTTCTGCAATCCTACCAGTACTTCCGGATTTTCTAATATCCACTGTTCCGGGCATACGCCGACCGGCATTCCTGCCTTTTGCAGGTTTGTTCCTGTCGCCCCGTCCAATAATACAATTCGTTCTGCTGTAAGTGCCCGAAATTCCTCTCTTGTCATATCGTTTTATGCTCCATTCTGCTAAAAAGATGCCTTATCCCAAATATTTGTCAGCGGATAATGCTTCCTCCACCCGCTACATAATCTCCATCATAAAGTACAACTGCCTGTCCCGGTGTCACGGCACGTACCGGTTCTAAAAAGTCGCACCGGATCTCGTCCTCGCCCGTTCTGGTCACCTTACACATGCTTCCCTCATGGGAATACCGGATCTTTGCCTTAAAGACCATACCGTCTGTAAAATCCGGTACTGCCATAAAATTCAGATGGTTGGCATAAAGTTCCTTTGTAAAAACCTCTTCATTGCTGCCAAGCACAACCTCGTTGGTGTCTTTGCGGATCTCTGTTACGAGTACCTGACGTCCCAACGCAATCCCAAGTCCTTTTCTCTGTCCGATCGTATAGTGGGTAATTCCCTTGTGTCTGCCGAGGATCTCTCCTGTCGTTGACACAAAATTGCCCGGCGGCGGTACCTGCGCGCCACACTCCCTGTCGATAAATCCGGCATAATCATTGTCCGGTATGAAACAGATCTCCTGACTGTCTTTTTTATGTGCCACAAGCAGTCCGATCTCCTCCGCGATCTTACGGATCTCATCCTTGGAATAATCGCCGACCGGCATTAACGTATGGGAAAGCTGTTTCTGGGTCAGATTATACAGGGCATAGGTCTGATCCTTTGCCGCGGTCACAGAATTTTTGATCGCATACCGTCCATTTTCAAGCTGTTCGATCCTCGCGTAATGTCCGGTGGCAATATAGTCTGCCCCGATCTCCAAACTACGGTTTAACAGCGCCTCCCATTTTACGTAACGGTTGCATGCAATACAGGGATTTGGTGTTCTTCCCTGCAGATATTCTGCCACAAAATAATCCATGACATTGCACTTAAATTCCTGTTTAAAATTCATTACATAATAAGGGATCCCAAGCCGGTCTGCCACTCTTCTGGCATCATCTACCGCACTTAATCCACAGCAGCCACCATTCTGCTCCTGTGTAAACTCGTCCTCGTCCTGCCAGATCTGCATGGTAACGCCGACCACATCATATCCCTGTTCTTTTAATAAATAAGCTGCTACCGAGGAATCCACTCCTCCGGACATGCCTACTACAACCTTTTTTGCTGCCATTTTTCCTCTCATTCTACTGCTTTGCTGATTTTTCTCAAATAACAAAAACAGGGTGTCCCGCAAAAACTTGGGAGACACCCTCATCATTACATGCTTTATCATCGCATGTTTTATTCATTTTGACAAGTCCGTTTCTTAAATGTAGGAATTGTACCAGTCGCCGGAAGTATAGTTATTGCTGTAAGAGCCTGTGTCGCTGTAAGTATTTGCCTTTGCTGCTTCTTTCTCTGCATAGGTATCGATCTTTGTGATCTGTGTCTTCGTCTTGTCACCGAAGCTGTTCACTCCCTGGAACAGATCTTTTACCTTTGCCATGTCCGCATTCTTAAACTTCTCTTCGTCGATGGAAAGATTGTTATCCGAATCGATCGTGATGCCAACGGCTGCCAGTGCTGTCTTGTTTGCCTTGGTCTGATTTATCATGGTCTTTCTTGCCTGAAGGATACTGCCAGTATCTGAATCTTCCGTCTCATCCACAAGCTTGTTGTAATCTTTTACAAAACTCTTGACTGATTTGTAGATCGCATCCTTATCGTAATCGGTCACTTTCTGGCCATTTTCGTCGGTCTTTGTCACTTTCTCAAATACAGAACTGCTTCCGGTCTTTAAGAGTTTCTCCAGTGACTTGGATGCCTCGTCTGCCGCCTCCTGGATACTTCCAAGTGTCTTAGAAGTATCTTTGGATGTAGAAGTTGAAGTAATGCCTGCCTTATAACTGGATGCCTTATCGGTACTTCCCGCTTTCTTTGCCTCCGTTGCTGCATAACTCTTTAAGCTGGTTGCCTTTGCGCTGATCTGATATGCGTAACCGCCGGATGACTGGAATAAAGACTGCACGCGTGCTTTGCTCGCGCTCTTGAATTTGTCTTCATCAATAGAAAGCTTATTGTCAGAGCCAACTGTGATACCAACCTCAGACAATGCTTTTTCATTGGCAGAAGTAAACGAAACCATATTTTTTGCGGTACGCAGGATACTCATCGTATCGGATTCTGTTGCTGCATCCACTGTCTCGTTGTAATTGTCAACAAAATTCTTGACTGCCTTGTATACCGCATCGGTATCATAGTCTGTGTAACTGTTACCCTTTTCATCTGTCTTGGTCGTAAACAGCGATTTGCTTCCCTTATCCAGTAATGTCTGGGCAGATGTCTTTAAATTGTCTGCTGCCTTCTGGATGGAGGTCAGTGTCTGCTCACTGTCTTTTGATGCAGAAGATGATGAAACACCTGACTCTTCCAGTTCTTTCTGATAATAAGAAGAAACCAGCTTACGATAGCTTCCGTTCTTGATACTTGCATAATCGGTATAGCTGATACCAAGAAAATCCGCCGAACCGGATGAACTGTTGTTAGCTGTAGTCATACTTGAAAATAATGAATTGATCGTTGCCATAAAATCACTCCCTTGCTTCTATGCGACTTCCATGTCTTGTTCCTTCTACTCTATATATCGTCATTTTAAACCGAACATTTAGCTTTTGCAAGCCTTTCCGGCGTTTTCTTTTCTGTTACTTTTTTACAAAAAACGGTTTCCATTTCTTTTCTATGCAGTAATTATATACAAAAAATATGCAATTGTTTACCGCTTGTTCATAGTTTATTCACATATAGCTGTTATAGTATATTTATCAAATAAATTAACAGATCATTTGTTATCATATATTTGATAGATTTTTTCATAATAGCCCGGATCATCCGAAAGGATGTCCGGGCACTCCTCATTTATAGGGATCTTTTAAATATCATCTATCTGCCAGTCGATCGGCTCTATCCCATGACTTTTTAAAAATTCATTTGCCTGACTGAAATGCTTGCAGCCGAAAAATCCACGGTACGCAGACAACGGGCTTGGATGTGGTGCAGTCAGGATCAGATGTTTTGGATTCGTCAGCATCGGGATCTTGCTCTGTGCCGGTCTCCCCCACAACATATACACGATCGGACGATCCTGTGCATTTACCGCCTGAATGATCGCATCTGTAAACTGTTCCCAGCCTCTTCCCTGATGGGAGTTTGCCTGATGCGCACGGACGGTAAGCACTGTATTTAACAGCAGCACGCCCTGATCTGCCCATTTTTTGAGATAACCGTTGTTCGGGATCTTACACCCTAAGTCATCCTGCAACTCTTTGTAGATATTCTGCAGCGATGGCGGTATCTCTTTTTGCGATGGCAGGACAGAAAAGCTCAGTCCGTGCGCCTGATTTACATTATGGTATGGGTCCTGTCCTAAGATCAGCACCTTTACTTCGCTGAGCGGTGTAAAGTGCATCGCATTAAAAATATCATCTGCCGGCGGATATACGACCGCTCTGCTGTATTCTTCTTTTACAAATTCAAATAATTGTCTGTAATACGGCTTTTTAAATTCACCCTGTATGGCTGGTAACCAGTCATTTGTAATCATTGCCATGTTCTTACCTTCTGACGGAAACGCCCCGTCCTGCCAAATAATCTTTTACTTCTTTGATCTCCAGTTCTTTATAATGGAACAGTGATGCTGCCAGTGCCGCATCTGCCATGCCCTCTGTCAGAGCCTCGTAAAAATGCTCCTTCGTTCCGGCTCCACCGGATGCGATCACAGGGATAGATACATTCTGCGCGATCTGGCGTGTCAGCTCAATATCATAACCTGCCTTGGTACCATCACAGTCCATGCTGGTCAAAAGGATCTCTCCTGCACCAAGCTCGTCTGCTTTTTTTGCCCATTCAATAGCGTCGATCCCAACGTCGATCCTGCCGCCGTTTTTGTAGACATTCCAGCCGGAGCCATCTTCCCGCTTTCTGGCATCGATTGCAACCACTACGCACTGACTGCCGAATTTGTCTGCCGCCTCCGAGATCAGTTCCGGGCGGTTGATCGCGGAGGAATTGATTGAGATCTTATCCGCGCCCTCCCGCAGCAATACCTTAAAATCATCAACGGTACGGATCCCACCTCCGACCGTAAATGGAATAAACACTTTTTCTGCCACTCTGCGAACCATGTCTACTACGGTATTTCGTCCATCTGAAGTTGCGGTGATATCCAGAAAAACCAGTTCATCTGCACCTGCTTTATCATATGCCGCTGCGATCTCAACCGGATCTCCTGCATCCCGCAGGTTGACAAAATTTACTCCTTTTACGACACGTCCGTTGTTTACATCCAGACAGGGAATGATTCTTTTGGTAAACATCCCGATTCCTCCTTATATTTCAGCAAAATTCTTCAGGATCTGCAGTCCCACACTTCCACTCTTTTCCGGATGGAACTGACATGCAAAGATATTTCCCTGCTCTACCGAAGCATGAATACGCACACTATAGTCCGTTGTTGCCTTTACAATGCTCTCCTCAGCTGCTTTCAGATAATAAGAATGGACAAAATACACATACGGATGTTCCTCTAATCCTGCAAACAGTCTTCCATTTCCCTGCAGGTCGAGAGAGTTCCACCCGATATGCGGGATCTTCAATCCCTCTTTATCCGGTATGCGTAAGATCTCTCCCTTTAATATGCCAAGGCCTTCCACACCCACGCTCTCTTCGCTTCGCTCAAACAAAAGCTGTAAGCCAAGACAGATCCCAAGAAATGGCTTTCCGCTGTCCGGGATTTCTTTTAATACCTTGTCCAGTTCGAATTTTTTTAGCTGTTCCATTGCCTGTCCAAAGGAACCAACGCCCGGCAAGATCACTTTATCCGCCTGCTCGATCTCTTTGAAGTCTCTTGTGACAACACATTCCTGTCCCAGAGAAAGCAATGCTTTTTCCACACTTTTCAGATTTCCTGCATCATAATCAATGATCGCTATCATTCTTCTGTCACCTTTTCTAATCCTGCAGCTGTTAAAACATTGTAGATCCCTTTAGAATATTCCTTACGGTCCTCGATGCTGTATAAGTTCATGGCATCCTCTTCACTGATTCCAAAGATTGCAAGTGCTTCCACTGCCTGTGCTTTGATCTTTTCCACTTCTCCGGCACAGCCATATGTAGCGGCATCCTGCTCGTATTTTTCGCATCTTCCGATAGCACGGATCAGTGAATCCAATGCCATGTCATAGACCTCTCCCTGCATCAGACTCTCATATGCCTTATATTCGGAATCGATGGTTGCAACGATCTTATATTTCTCATATTCTCCAGAGTCGGCTTCTTTTACGTTCATGCCTGCCACCTGCTGATATGCCTCTTCATAATTTCCCTTGCTGTAGGCATCCGCAGCCTCTGTAAAGCTGTTGGAATATCCAAGCAGATTGGTAGCGATCATAACCAGTGCGAAGAACGATGCTGCCATGATAAAGATCAGAATAACCGGAACCTTTGGAAGTGGCGGTGTCAGATCCGGCTCTTTTGGCAGTTTTTCTTTTTTCGGACGTTCCTTTTTCGGTTTCTTCGCCTTCTGCTCTTTCTTTTCTTTTTTCTTCTTCTCTTTTTCTTCTTTCTTTTTCTTCTTCTCTTCTTTTTTCTTTGCCTTGATTTCTTCCGGAGTCGGCTCTTTTTCCTGTGGTTCCTCTGCAGCCTCAGGAGTACCTTCTAAGGACTGTAAGATCTGAAGGTTCTCGTCAGTAAGATCCTCGATGTCCGGCATCGCTGTTCTATCTAAGGAAACTTTCTCTTCTGTTTTTCCCTCTTCTTCGTCCTCATCCTCGCCAAACAGGATCTTGCCTAATTTTGCAAAAAAACCTTCTTTTTTCGGTTTCTCTGCCGCAGTTTCAGCTTCTGCCTCTTCAGCCTTCTCGTCATCTTCGGATACCTCTGAGATATCATCAAATCCGCTCAGTCCATCGTCTTCTATGCTCTCTCCTGCTTCATCTGCATTTAACATATCTCCGATATCTGAAAGTCCATCTTCTGATTTTAATAAATCCATCAGATCCTGGTCATGATCCACCAGTTTTTCCTCCTCTGCCACTGCTTCTTCCTTTGCGGCTGCCTCTTTGACCAGTGCATCCAGATCCTCTGCGGAATCCTCTGTTTCTGCTTTATCCTGCATTTCCTGTTTTACGCCATCTACGATATCATTCACATTTTCAAAGAAAAGATCATCATTTGCACTGCCGCCATCCGATGGGTCTGAATCGATCTCTTTTTCGAACTGTTTTAAGAAATCATCTTCATTTCCATCCGAAGCTATCTCATTTTCAAAATCTTTCATAAATTCTTCTTCTGACTGCATAGAATCTCCTTTGCTCTCCCCGTTTTCCTTTGCTTCTTTCACTACAGAATCCAATAATCCGTCTAAATAGTCCTCTGATTCGCCCATTCTGTACCTCCGCTACCCATAACTTAATCGGGGGATGTGATTGTTTATCACATCCCCTTCTTTCATTCAGCCTTAGTCAATGCTTTTATCAATCAAACTATCAATTGCTGATACAAGATTGCCGATTTCCGGTTTTGTCAACTGTGCATCTGCTCCTAATTGTTCTCCTTTAATCCGCATCTCTTCATTTACAAGAGAAGAGAAAATAATCAATGGGATCTTCTTCATCACATCATCTGTCTTAACCAGTTTGGTAAGACGATGACCATCCATCAAAGGCATCTCAATATCTGTAATAATGCAGTGAACCTTGTCACGCACATTTCCTGCTTTTTTCAATTCGTTTAACTTGTCCCATGCTTCCTGTCCGTTCATGGTAACGATCAGGTTGGTATATCCTGCTTTTTTCAGGCAGTCGGTGATCAGCTTGCTAAGCAGTGGTGAGTCCTCTGCGATCAAAATCGGCGAATCGCATCTTTCACGGCTTGGCATATTGTCCATATCCGATACCTTAAGACCTGTTTCCGGACTGATATCGGTTACGATCTTCTCGAAGTCCAGAATAATGATCAGTTTATTATCTAATTTGATCACACCTGTGGATGCGCTGTTTTCTTCTGTATTGATGGTTGAGTCCGGTTTAATGATGGACTCCCATGACACACGATGGATTCCGATGACCGCATCAACATGAAATGCAATATTTAATTTATTGAAATTGGTGATGATAAATAATCCCTCTCCATCACCGGTCTCTGCCATGCCCAGGCATCTCTTTAAATTAACAACTGTGATCATGGTATCACGCGGCATGAAGATACCTTCTACGCTCGGATGCGAATTTGGCACCGGCGTAATCGGCTGATAAGTTAAAATTTCTCTGATCTTTGCAACATTGATCCCGTAATGATTATTTCCCAGAGTAAATTCCAAAACCTCCAGCTCGTTCGTTCCTGACTCTAAAAGTATATTCGTATCCATCGATATCTCTCCTCCCGTGTGTCATATGGCGCATCTGACACATTATATTTTTCAATTCTATTGTATTTTATTATAGCACAAAGGTACTTATTTTACAAAACAATTTGGTAACTCGTTCCATTCATGGTTGCTTCTAATGTGAAGTCCGGCACCTCGGTCATTGTATCCGGTACCTGGAATAATAAAACCGTCTGTTTCGTCTCACCCGCAGAGATGGTTCCCTGATAAGTCGAGAAATCCTCCAAAAGCACGGTAAGTTCTGCCTTGGCTGATGTACCATCTGCAAGTTTAATACGGAATGATGGTGCTCCCGCAAGCAGATCTACGTCGGCATCCTCCGTTCCATTGTTTGTTAAGTTAAACTTCAGAACAAGATATGTTTTACCCGCATCTGCATCCACCGCATAATAGGTGTCCTCTACATAACTCGGTGTAAGCTCTGCTCCGGCATAATCTACGCTGACAGCATCCGTTCCAAACAGATCAGTAAGCCCTGTTGCACCGGCATCTGCCGTATTTTCTTCCTCTGACTGTCCACCGGCTCCTGGTACCATCTGCATTTCTGTAGAACTCTCTGTATCTTCAGGAACCGCCACATCCTCTGGCTCTTCTGTGTCCTCTAACGTACTTTGGTCCACATAGGTAAGTCCCTGATCCTGATCGGTATTGAACTTTGTAACCACATGCGCTGCATAGTTGGTAATAATGCCTTCTTCTGTCTCCGTCAATTCATAAGGTGCATCGCATCCTGACAACAGCACTGTCATTACAGTCAATGCTGCCACTGTTTTTATTTTTGATATTTTCATAGGTTTCCTCACATATGTCTGTATACTATACTTTATGTTAGCATTTTTGTAAAAATATAGCAACTAGAATTTCAGCAACACGACGGTTTTCCTGTTTCCAGTTCAAACCAGAACTCCACCCCGTCCTCGTGGTTGATGACACCACACTGCTGATGGAACGAATCCATGATTGCTTTTACAATGGAAAGTCCGATGCCGCTTCCGCCATATTCTCTGGTTCTCGCTTTATCTACTTTATAAAACTTGATCCAGATATTGTCGATGTCTTCGTCCGGGATTGGTTTCCCTGTATTAAATACACTGACACGCACTTTATTTTCCATAGTCTCACAGGTAATGGAAATGCGTTTCTCTCCATCAGCATGATGTATCGCATTGCTCAGGTAGTTCGTTACAACTTCTTCTACCTTAAATTCATCTGCCCATACAAATATCGGCTCATTTTCCAAAAAAGTAAGAGTGATTCCGTTTTGATTTAAAAGAATCCCGGAAGAATTTACCACACCGCGGATCAGTTCTGCCAGATCAAACCGTTCCATCGTTATCGTCTCATTGCCAAACTCAAGCTGATTTAATGTCAGAAGCTTCTTTACCATGCGGTTCATCTTATCCGCCTCATCCATGATGACCTCGCAGTAAAAATCACGGCTCTGCTCATCATCATTGATACACTCCTTTAATCCCTCCGCATAGCCCTGTATCAGTGCCAGTGGTGTTTTTAATTCGTGTGATACGTTTGATAAGAACTCTTTTCGCATCTCATCAATCTGTGTCTTTTTATCAATGTCGATCTGCAACTGATTGTTGGCACTTTTTAATTCGGATATCGTCCGCTCCAACGCCATGGACAGTTCATTCATGTGCTCGCCCAGTTCATCGATCTCATTTTTCCGTCTGGCTTTCGGTGTGTACTTTGCTTCAAAATCAAGCTCTGTCATACGCTTTGAGATATTGGTAAGTTCCAATAACGGCATTGTGATGCCTCTGGACACAAACACGATCACTACCGTACTGATGATCACCGACAACACTCCGACTAACATTAAGAAACGGTTACTGATCTTAACGCTTTCCCGGATACTCTCTAATGCAGATCGCATCAGGATCAGATTACCATCAGAAAGTGTACCGTATAACACCAGATACTCGGAGTCGAGTCTGGTATCTCTCTGACGCTGGATCACATAATTGTCACTCTGCGCCAGTATCGTAGTCTCGTTATTGCGCTCTCCGAACAGGATATCGGTAAATTCGATCAGCATCTTCTGCGTGTTGTTGACCGAAGAACGCATGATTGACCGGTCGGAACTGATGATCATCACTGTGATATTGCCGTTGGCACACAGGTTATCAAACTCCACATCGAAATCACTGCTGTATAATTCGCCGTCTTCACTCGCATCATTCATCCGTTCAAAGCCGTTCCACAGTGTATTCTGCTGATTCATCACATAATACTTCTCCAGAAAAGCATTGTTTAAGATCCAGCACAGTAAGATCGTTCCTGCCACAAGTCCGATGATGATCGCCACGATCTTGCTGGTCAAAGACCCCGGATAGGCTCGTCTCTCTTTTGTTTTGTTATGTAATAAAAGTTTATTCTTTGTCTTTTCCATTGTCAATATCTTTTAGGATTTTAGTACTAGTTGTTGTCCACCTCGAACTTATATCCCATTCCCCAGATTGTCTTAATATAATCGCCTTTTTCTCCGATCTTTGCACGGAGTTTCTTTACATGTGTGTCAATCGTTCGGGCATCTCCGAAATAATCATAATTCCAGACATGATTGAGGATTTTTTCTCTGGATAACGCAACTCCCTGATTTTCAATAAAATAAGTGAGCAGTTCAAATTCTTTGAAGCTTAAATCAATGCCTCTGCCATCCACGGTTACCATGTGTGCAGTCTGGTCAATGACAATGCCGCCTGCCGACAACTGTTTTTCTTCTTCCTGTTTTCCGGTTCTCCGCAGGATCGCACCAATCCGCGCCACAAGGATCTTCGGTGAAAACGGCTTGGAAATGTATTCATCTACGCCCAGTCCAAACCCGTTTAATTCGTCCTCTTCCTCTCCTTTTGCCGTCAACATGATGATCGGCACTTTCGAGGTCTCCCTGATCTCCCGGCAGACATCCCATCCGTTTAATTTCGGCATCATCACATCCAGCAATATCAATGCAATATCTTTTTCTTTATAGAAGACATCCAAGGCCTCTTCTCCGTCTCCTGCCTCCAATACTTCATAATTTTCACGAACCAGGAAATCTTTTACCAGTTTCCTCATCCTGCTCTCATCATCTACTACCAGAATTTTTAATTTATCCATCTCAAGTCTCATCCTTTCTTTTCCAGTTGTATCATATCAGCTTTTTATGAATTATCTGTGACAGTTTATCCTTCTTTTGATATTTATTCGTCATGCACACCGAGTTCTTCTTCCCGCTGTTTGATTACTGCTTCCCTGTCATCCAGTTCTTTTTCCCAATTCTCGTAGCGGTTGATGAGTTCATTTTCGTAATTTAAAATATTTAAGTTATTACTGTTTAATGTGATAAGGAGCATCCCCGCCATGCTGATCGCCATAACAACTGCCAGAAAAAGTGTCACATGAAATCTGTTTTTGTACTGGGTCTCCACACGGCTCAACTCTTTTTTCTCAGGTTTTGCCACAGATTTCTCCGCTTTGGCAGGTGCCTTTTTCTTCTTTTTCAGGCTCCGTTCCAATGCTTTATGATGGACCGGTATCGGCAGCACATCCTCTTTTGCCACATAAGGTACCGTGATCAGGTATTCCTGCAGATCCTTTAAATAAGCAAATCCTACTGCCGTTTCAAACAACTGCTGCTGGATGATCTTATTATAGATCTGCAACACCATCTGCGGATCGTCCATATTGGTCTTTGACTTTATGTACTGGATTCCTTTTACTTCTTTTTGTGCCTGTGCTGCCTCCTCCTCGTTTTCAAATACAAATCCACCGACTACTATCTTGTTTTTACTCAACATATCTTAACAATCCTCGTTTTATTTCATAAAATGCGACTCTGTTCTTGCCGTATTCCTTTGCCTTTAACATCGCTTCATCTGCACAGGAAAACATGGTTTTAAAGGAGGCATCGATCCCTCTGTTATAGGAAACACCCACACTCACCGTACAATGGGCATTCTGCTTCTTTCCAAATCCGATCCCGGAAAAATCCTCCCTGAGACGTTCGACTCGCTGTTCTACCTCTTCCATATCTGAAATCTCTTTCATCAATATGACAAATTCGTCTCCGCCAAATCTGCCACAGAAACAGTTTTCATGGAAACGTTCTTTCATGATCCCCGCAAGGCGGACAATCACCTCATCCCCGACCAGATGCCCGTATCTGTCATTTACCAGTTTGAAATCATCAATATCGATCAGCACAAATACATCCGTTACATTGCGGTTGCGTGCCGCTAGATAGTGTTCCACTTCATATTCAAAAGTCTGTTTATTTAACAGTCCGGTTGCAAGATCGCATCTGCTCTTGATCTCGAACTCCTGCCGCTCCTCTTCAATCTCCTGTAAGCTCTCAATATGCGCAAGATTCTGCTTCCGGAACAGTTTTAATGTGCGTTCATACTCCTGCTGTTCTTTTACAAATCTGCCGCACGCCTCCAGATAGTCCTGTTCATCGGCATATTTCTTCTGATACTGCACTTCCAGCCCCTCCAGCCTCATCTGAAGCTGGATAAATTCAGTCGACTGTAATTTCTCATGGAGCTGGTTTAAGAAATCCCTTGCCACCTCTTTCCTATCTTTCTGGATCAGATAGCCGCAAAAATCCGTGTAGGCATCGATCTGTTCCAAATAGCTGTTATCCTGTCTGAAAAAATCTCTGATCTGCGCGATCCTCTGGTCTGCCCGCTCTGTCTCTCCTGCATGCTCTGCCAGATAGGTATCTAAGATGGCTCTGGGCAGCCAGAAATCATCCTCTGAGACAAGATAAGAATAGGAAGCAATCTCCTTTTGTACCCGAAGTGCCTCCTCATAACGTTCCATTCTGCATAAAAACTGTGCCTTTTGCACCATACACAAAACCAGAAGTTCTATAT
Organism: Roseburia sp.; assembly: GCA_050874505.1. Taxonomy (GTDB): domain Bacteria; phylum Bacillota; class Clostridia; order Lachnospirales; family Lachnospiraceae; genus Roseburia. The sequence goes on from JBNMKU010000008.1 coordinate 41,848, forward strand.
TGGGCTTGGCATAATCGCCGCCTGCGATCTGATATGCTTTCTGCACATACTCCATTGCCTTTCGATAATCACCAAGTCCTGCGTACAAAAGTCCTGCATTTAAAAGCACGACCACTTCATCCTCTATATTTTGATTCTTCTCTGCCGTTTTCGCCGCCTGTAAATAATTAGTCAGCGCAACAGTTTCATATCCCACGAAAGAAAACACCATGCCAAGCACATTGTATGCCTGTATATCCAGATACTCATACTCTCTGTTTTTCTTCATTCCAATACTCTTGGTCAGAAATTCCACCGTATCCGTATACCGTCCCATCCAAAATGACGCCTCGCCCCGGAAAAAGGCTGCCTCTGCAAGTTCTTCTCTTGTACCATTTTCCGCAAGCTGGCTGTCATACGCATCCAGCAGATTTCCAATCCCCTGTATTCTTTTGTGATACTGACAGGATATTATTTTCTCCCTAAGATCCTTCTTCAGTGCTTCTGTCCCCATGTTCATCCCACCTCTTTGGCGTGCTTCCCCTGTGGTTCCTTTTCTCTATTATAACGCTTTTCGTCCTGTTTTCCAACTCATCTTACCAACAATTCCAGCCGCAGTCAATCTGTAGTTCTTCTGTCCGCGCTAAGGTTTTCAAAAACTTTTTCATATCCGTCACATTTTTTTCAAATTTACATCATACCTTTTTCACATCTGGCAACTATATTAATAACTGTCAAAAGGATTTAACCTTTTCATATAAAATTTTTTCATAATATGGCCAGTAAGACGCATCTTACTGGCTCCTCCTTTTTTCAGGGAAAACTATTTTAGAATTGTATTTTTGAAATAGAATTTATGAGAGAGATGAGATATCCCTTTTCTGAATGATGACGGATGACAGGATTCCCATTATTACAAACAAAGCACCGATGACAACTGATAGGACACCGATCTCCATATGGAGATCACGGTCCATAAGCATGATCCAGCCGGCTCCATTTCCTATCGCAATACACATCCCGCATATCACGACTGACACTCCGGTTTTGATCAGTCCATTGAAAGGCAGATATCTTATTACAAGGAAAAGCAGCCAGATCGCTGCCACAAAAAAGCTTGATACAAAGATCAGGTCGTGCACAGAATCCGGATATGCAATACAAAAAGCAAAGATCATCAGGTAAAACCAGAGTGTATCCCAGCTCATGCACAAAATCCCTCTGTGTTTTTTCAGTGTATCCGGCAGATCCGCCTGCCAGATCAGAACCGGAAATAACGGGATTGACAGACCAAATATGGTTGAAAATGCTGTTTCTGCAAAATATAAAATGCCTCCGTCTGTAAAAAACATTTCCGTAAAGAAAATGACAAAAAGCAATGCTGTCGTCGAAAAGATTATGGTCTTTGAGAGCCGTTTTCTGGTAGACACTAACGGCACTACAGTCAGCCCTGCCACAAGAAGCATGGATGCGATAAGCACTGCATCTGTCTTCCAGTCTGAATAACCCGGCAGGGTTATCATAATGGCAATCACCACAGGTAAGATCAAAATACCCGCAAAAATAATTCCTGTTTTAAAAGCAAGAGAACGTTCTTTTTTTTCATGTTTTTTCAGCACATCATGTGTTTCCGTCAGCAGATCCGTCTCTATTTTATCATCATCCATTGCCGCGAGCATATCACTGCATGCAGTGCAGCCTTCCAGATGTTCTTCGACCAGCGCACGGCTTTTATCGCTGCACACATGATCGTGGTAGAGAGGAAGTATATCCTGTATAATCTCACACGAAATATTATCTTCTATCTGTTTCATACGAATCCATCCTTTCCTTAATCTTTAACTTTGCACGGTGGTAAGTGACCCTTGCCCAGCTTTCCGTGCGTGCAAATATCTCAGCAATCTCCGCAAATGACAGTTCTCCAAACACCCGGAGTTCAAAGACTTCCCTGTATGGCTCTTCCAGTTCATGCAACAGTTTATGTAGCATAAATGATGATTCGTGCGTGATAAGATCGTCCTCGACATGAGTATAATCACTTGAAATTTCAATGTCGTCGGACAATTCGGAAACCTTTTTACCTGCACGAAAATAGTCATTACAGAGATTTTTTGCGATAGAACAAAGCCAGGTATATTCTCCGGATTCTTTTTTGTAAGCTGACCTTGTTGTCATCGCCTTTACAAACGTGTTTTGCGTGATCTCTTCCGCCACATCAGGGATTTTCACCATGTTCATCACATAGGAGTATACCTGCATAAAATAGGTGCGGTATATTTTTTCGGCATCCAGTGTCACTCACCTCCTTTCCGATTTCATAAGTTAGACGGAGTCATCCCCGATTCGTTACAAAACTTTTTTATTTTTTTCATTTTAGCATATCCAGACGATTCGTCCAGGCTACTCCTCCGCTACTTCCGGGATACCTGCGACTGATGTCAGCAGTGACACGATCCCCGCCACGATTGCTGACGATACCACCATCTGCCAGTTTACCTCTGATACGACAGCCCCGGTACCGATCACCGCCACTGCAGTCTGTGCCATGGTCTTTACTGCCCTGACTGCTGCCGCCTTTGCCCATTTCTGTGTGTTTACACTTGGTTTTAATGCGCAATTCTTTAACATATCATTTTCTCCTGTCAATTTTTACGACAATTATCATAGACATTGTATGTATCTCTTCCGTGATTGGTTCCAGGGGGTGAATACCCAGAATCATAGACATTGTATGTATCTCTTCCGTGATTGGTTCCAGGGGGTGAATACCCAGATAGAGAGGTTTTTAGAAGGGTAGATAGACAGATTTTTATGTAGTAACAATATGATTGCGGATGAGACAACAGCCTGGATACCTTTAACGCCTGTTCCCATTTTCGTCAAAAGTGCGCTTTAACGCTTTTTCCACAGGCACAATGGAACCGATCAAAACCGCAAGTTGTATTACATCAATAATGATGGAGACTGTTCCTACTACATTTTCCTCTGATCTCATAAAAGGAATTTGAGCAATAACGGTTGGGATCAGTAAGATTCCCCCTGATTTCATCCACAGTTTTCCACAATAATTATGTGCGAATGCCCAGGTGTCCTTATTTTTCCTTGACATGGCAGTCCGGTAACCTACAAGTCCGTTTATTTCTTTCGGCGGGTTCTTATACATACTGTAGCCTGCTATCAGCATGATCAGGGGAATTAACAGGTTGCATAAAAATAAAAAGATATAAAATCCCATGTTCAGACCTCCTTAGTTTATAATCTATCATACGCATGTACCACCCTATTTTAATATAATAATTATGTCAAAATAGATACATAAAGTCCGTAACAGTTTACCTTTAAATATCTATTTATAGAAAAATCTGTAGCGTATGGAACATCAAAATAAATCAAACAGCTTCAATTATATCCCATACCGTATTGATGTTTTTCCTTGTTCTCCACTACTTTTCTAACATTTTCTTCCCATCTTCGGATAATTTGTAACCATTCCTCTGATTTAAAATAGATATCCAAATCATGATCCAAATCAAATTCTGGCATATATTGCCCCAAAACACCTTTTTCCAATATACCTTCTTCTATAACTCCTTTTTCCTTTAATATTAAAACTGGAAGCCCCAACTGAAAAGCCATAGCAGGTTCAATTTGACAATATGGACTTGTTATCCATTTTCCAGACAAATCGTACTCATTTTGCATAATATCACTCATTGGTTTTCCCGTTCCCTGTTTTATTATGCCCCGTCTAAATGCTATTGCTATTAATCCATTTGATTCTAACATCAATCTTCTTATTGCTTTCAAAGGAGCATCCATATCATAATCTGTTACCCCTAATGTCCTTGGCTGTAATCCTTTTTCTTCTAAACACTTAATTACTCTTTCTATAAATTCTTCCTGCTTTTTCAGATATGGTCGTGGATAACTCAAAAATATTGAACTACTCATTATATTTTCTCCATAATTTAAAATGATTAATATTTTCTATTCTATCTTCACTTATTGCCAAATTTGTTATTTTTATCTACCTTTGTAAAAATCAATTTATTAAGTTTGTATTTTGTATTATATCATAGAAATAATATGATTGTAGTATTGCATCTACATTACATATATGATAAAATTATTAATAGTATCTTGTACATTAAAATACAAAAAGAAAGAGTTATCTAGTTATGACAACTAAAATGGATAATGGTTCTATATCAGAAGCAAGACCATGTGATTTAAACTTTGCTCCTTCCATTGGAGATGAGGTTTAGATATTTCAATATGAAACAAAACCCCATCGTATCAAAAGTTGAAAAAGAATTTTCTCCACAAAGTCCTGCAACAAATGGTATTAATAATAATGTATCCAATACTAATACTAATTCAAATACTGTACCTACCTATGTTCCAAATGGGAAAAGCTGTAAGCAAAGTCGTTTATTGTTTACTTGCCTTCTCCCTTGGCGGAATTGGTATTTACAAATTTTACGCAGGTAAAATTTGAACCGACATTCTATACATTGTTTTCTATCGGACATTTATCTTGGTATTTTATTGTATTTATCAAATTTATCGTTACTCTGTTTAAAAATCAGATACTAATGGTATTTTAAAATTTTTAATCCCTCCCTAAAAAATGGCGGAAGCCTAGTCAATGTAATACATTTATCAAGGGAACGGAAGGGGCGATATGCCGGCTGCCGGATACTAATGAAGGGAGCTGGTGCCAATGGTTACATACAGTGATTTATTCACTTTCGTGATTATGCTCTGCGCTGTTATAACTCTTGTTTTACACATCAAAAGCAGAAAAAAATAGCGCCCTCAGCCTGGTAAACTAAGACGCTATTTTTATAGAACATTTTTTACCGGCGGCTAGGCTTCATCTAGTTTTCGGTTCTCTTGTTAAATGTATTATATGTCATATATATTTTTTTGTCAAACAGCCATAATCAAAATGTAAAGGAGGTACACACTATGCCATTACCAAAAGAAAACACTTACACAACCGATTACATCTATTCTCTTCCAGAAGGACAGCGTGCAGAACTGATCGATGGTGTTATTTACGATATGGCTCCACCAAACAGATTACATCAGGAGCTTGTTATGAATTTATCAGCAGAAATCCGTGAGTATATTAAAAAAAATAACGGTCTCTGCAAAGTCTATCCCGCTCCATTCGCCGTTTTTCTGAAGAAGGATGATAAAACATATGTTGAACCAGATATCAGCGTTATTTGTGACAAGTCTAAGCTGGATGATCGTGGATGCAACGGTGCACCGGACTGGATCATTGAGATCGCGTCTCCAGGTACGAAACGAATTGATTACGG
>JBNMKU010000009.1:0-46774 GCA_050874505.1 Roseburia sp.
ATGCGACCTATTCGGTACTGTCGCCGGAGGGATTTGCCTCTATCTTATGGAAAGACGGAAAACGTGCCAAGGAAGCCAGTGAAGTTATGAAGATCACGGCCGCAGATTTAAAGCAGTTACATGTCATTGAGGAAGTGATCCCGGAATATGGGGGAGCAGATGCCCCGGCGTGTGAGTCGATCGCACGTTTTATGAAAGGACATATGAAAGAATTTTTAAAGAGACAGGATAAGAAAACAGGGGAGCAGCTGGCGAAAGAGCGTTATCAGCGATTTCGGGAGTTTTAAGGGAAACAGGCATGGAGGAAAATATGAATGTAAAGATAATTGGAACCGGAAGTGCGATCCCACAGCGCAGGGTAACCAATCAGGAATTAAGCCAGATGATGGACACCTCGGATGAGTGGATCCGAACAAGAACCGGGATAGAAGTGCGCCATATCGCAGTGGAGGAGACGACCACAGGGCTTGCCACAGAGGCAGCAAAACGAGCCCTTGCCATGGCAGGAACAGAAGCGGAAGAGATCGACCTTATTATCGCAGCAACAGTCACGGCAGACCGTTTTCTGCCGAACCTTTCCTGCGAGGTGCAGAGCGCACTCGGTGCGAAAGGGGCGGTGGCATTTGATATCAATGCGGCATGTTCCGGATTTTTATTTGCACTCGATACGGCAAAACGGTATCTGGACGGAAATCGTTATAAAAAGGCTCTCGTCATTGGAGCCGAAGTCCTCTCTAAGATCATGGACTGGGAAGACCGCAGTACCTGTGTTTTATTTGGCGATGGTGCCGGAGCGGCAGTCCTCTCGGTCTGCGAGGGAGAAGAGGGCATCCGTTCCATGGTACAGGGCTCCGACGGAGCAAGGGGAATGGTGTTACGCTGCGATAACAGACCGGTCAACAATCCATTTCAGAAGAATGAAACGGGACATTCCTATGTCAGCATGAACGGACAGGAAGTGTATAAATTTGCGGTGCGCACGGTTCCGGATGCGATCGAAAAAGCAGTAACAGAGGCAGGATTTTCCATGGATGAGATCGACCTGTTTTTACTGCATCAGGCAAACTACAGGATCATCGAAGCCGTGGCAAAACGCCTGCATCAGCCGATGGAAAAGTTCCCGACCAATCTACAGGAGTATGGAAATATTTCTGCGGCAAGCGTGCCGATTTTACTTGATAATGTAAATAATCATGGTAGAATAAAACAAGGAAATAAAATTATTTTGGCAGGATTTGGCGCAGGACTGACCTGGGGAGCGACAGTTCTGGTCTGGTAAGATTCGGAGTATAATACATGACAACAGATGAAACACTTAACACTTTACTGGTAAAGCTATTTAAAGACATCATGGAGATTGAGGGAAGATGCCTTGTTAGCGAAGATTTTAAAGATATTACTTACAATGATTTCCATGTGATCGAAGCGATCGGGACAAAAGAACCCAAAAGTATGAGCACCGTTGCCAAACTGATGAATGTCACAACGGGTACTCTTACCAAAGCGATGGATGGCCTTACTGAGAAGGGTTATGTGATTCGGGAACGCAGCAAACAGGATAAGCGCGTGGTGTGGGTCTACCTTACCGAAAAGGGCAAGGCGGCATATAAACACCACGAGGAGTTTCACTGGCGTATGATCGACCACATCAAGGATGGACTTGGCGATCAGGAGATCACGGTACTGATCTACTCCCTGGCAAAATTAGTTGACTTTTTCCAGCAGGTTTATGAACCGGAAAAGGAACAGGAGGAAGGCAAATGAGCAGATTAGGTGCAGGGAAGAACGCCTGGGCGTTGTTTTTGTTATTGCTGGCAGGTATTGTACTTGGCGGATTTATCGGAACACTTGCGGCCGGCGTACCATTTTTAAGCTGGCTGAATTATGGACAGAGTTTTGGGATAGCAAATCCGGTGGTACTGGATCTGGGAATCCTGGTAATTACCTTTGGGCTTACCATCCGGATCACGGTGGCAAGTATCATTGGGGTACTGATCGCAATTTTAATTTATCGTCTGATCTGAAAAGGGAGCTGTTTACAGCTTCCTTTTTTGCATTATTGGCGTAATCTGATCGTTTCACGGTGCACAGCTTTAACAATTTAACGGAATAAAGAAAAAAATATTGCAAGCTGGAACATTTTATAATAAAATAAGCATGGTAGTAAAAATACACACTATAAAAGTAAAACAAGGAGATTAGAAAAATGGGATACGTTGATGAAGTACTCGCAAAAGTAAAAGAAAAAAATGCTTCAGAACCTGAGTTTTTACAGGCTGTTGAAGAGGTATTAGAGTCTTTAAGACCAGTCATTGATGCAAATGAGGAGCTCTACAGAAAAAATGCGATTCTTGAGAGAATCACAGAGCCGGATCGTCAGATCATGTTCCGCGTTCCTTGGGTAGATGACAATGGTCAGGTTCAGGTAAACAGAGGTTTCCGTGTACAGTTCAACAATGCCATTGGACCATACAAGGGAGGATTAAGACTTCATCCTTCTGTAAACCTTGGAATTATCAAATTCTTAGGATTTGAACAGGTATTTAAAAACTCACTTACCACACTTCCGATCGGTGGAGGTAAAGGTGGTTCTGACTTTGATCCAAAGGGTAAATCTGACAGAGAGATCATGGCATTCTGCCAGAGCTTTATGACAGAGCTTTCCAAATACATCGGAGCAGATGTGGACGTACCTGCAGGAGATATCGGAACAGGTGCCAGAGAGATCGGTTTCATGTTCGGACAGTATAAGAGAATCCGTGGTTCTTTCGAAGGCGTTCTTACAGGGAAAGGACTTACCTACGGTGGTTCCCTTGCACGTACAGAAGCTACCGGATATGGTTTACTGTATTTAACAAATGCGTTATGGAAAGATCACGGCATGAGCCTTGAAGGAAAGACAGCCGCAGTTTCCGGTTCCGGTAACGTAGCAATCTACGCAATCGAGAAAGCACATCAGTTAGGAGCAAAAGTGGTAACATGTTCTGATTCTACAGGATGGATTTATGATCCGGAAGGAATCGATGTTGCATTATTAAAAGAAGTAAAAGAAGTAAAACGTGCACGTTTAACAGAGTACGCAGCTGCAAGACCATCTGCTGAGTATCATGCAAAACAGAACGGTGAGCACGGTGTATGGCAGTACAAAGTTGATTTAGCTCTTCCATGTGCAACACAGAACGAGTTAGACATTGAGGATGCTAAGATGTTAGTTGCAAACGGTGTTACATCTGTAACAGAGGGTGCTAACATGCCTACTACATTAGAGGCTACCAAGTACTTACAGCAGAACGGCGTATTATTCGTAGGTGGTAAAGCTGCCAATGCCGGTGGTGTTGCAACTTCCGCATTAGAGATGAGCCAGAACTCTGAGAGACTTCACTGGACATTCGAAGAAGTTGACGGAAAACTCAAAGGTATCATGGAGACGATCTACGCTAACATTTCCGATGCTGCAAAGAGATACAATGCAACAGTTGGCGGACAGACAGACTATGTTGCCGGAGCAAATATTGCCGGATTTGAGAAGGTTGTAAATGCGATGCTCGCTCAGGGTGTTTGCTAATTAATAATTATTCAAAATAATAAGCCCCCACATGTTGCGGAAAAGCGTAAAACATGTGGGGGTTTTACTTTTTAATGTTTGTATAAAAATGCAGTAATTAAAGGGGATATTCAACAGAAAAGTGCTGTAAGAGAAGATAATATACGAGTAATATACCTATAAGTTACAGATAATATACAACTGATTTTGCATAATACACAAGGAATATTCGATGAAAATGTATTTTTATAAAATTGGGTAAAAACATAACACAGGGTAACAATCCAGATACTAGATAATGCAGAAATTCGAAAAGTAGATTGTCCGCGTATGTAAGTTGTGATACACTACTAGCATGAGAAGCAATCGTGTACAAGGTGGTAGTCTCCCAACTAGAGATAGAGGGGAGGTGGTGCGGATGGAAATGTTTTCATTTCAGGACTTGATTCTGTTTGCAACGTTTTTAATTACACTGCTTGCCTACATAGATAGGAATAACAAGCGAAAATAAAAATGCCTACCTTTGTACTTGGCCGGTGCAAGGTAGGCATTTAATTACCATGTGAGGCTAACCACTTTGTGGGCGGTTGCTTCTCTTTATGTTTATTATAGTATGTCAGAGCTAAAGATTCAAGAAGAAAAGTGAAGAAAAGTGTATGATAGTGCATGTTAGGATATGATAGTAATATACGCGTAATATACAAAACGCTATGAAAGTTGCATAAATACTGGAAACCTGTGTTACCGCTATGTTAGCACAGGGTGTATGTTAATCGAGAATTAACAGCTAATTGATAATTGTTCAAAAATGAAGCTTCACATATTACAGGGAACTGTGATGTGTGAGGTTTTTCAGACGAAACGGACATTACAGTAATTTCAGGAAAAATGTTTAGTCCGCTTGACATAAAAGATACAAATTCATATAATAATAGTACAAAGATAGATGAATCTATCTGGGTGTGCTGACACCTTAAAAATCTGACATTTTAGCCAGTTCGTAGGCTGGCAGGTTGGGGAGCAACAGAAAAACTCCACAGTTAAGCCGCACATAGAGAGGCGGACGGTTGGCAGACAACAGAAAAATCAGCATCAAAAGAAATGGGAAAGGTTGTCCGAAAGGGCAACCTTTTTGAAGTTAATGGGGTATGAATGGCAAAATATGATAAGAAGGCAGCGTTAAAGATTATGATAGAAGCTGCAAAGAAATATGAAGAAAAACTGAATGATAAACATTTTTTGATCGTATATCGAGAGGGGAAAGAGATAAAGACAGTAAGTGTAGGATTTCGAGACATGAACTTTTTACATATGACTGGTGTGAAAACAAGATTGTCTGCACAACAATTTTATGCAGCTTGCCTGGAGTCAAAACTTTCTGGTACTTCTGTTTGTTCTGCTTGCAACGATCGCAGCTGTGTGTGCCCCGGTAAAACGGGTCTGCGGGGAGGCGGTCACGGAGACGATGAAGGAAATGTGAGGGGAAAGGTAAGAGAATCTATCCGTAATTTTTACACAAATTTTATAAAGCCATGATCCAAACCTTACGACTGCCAGCTATACTTTCTGTTGTAAAAAGAAATAGAACCGAAAGGACAGGGAGAAAATGAGAAGAAAAACAGGACGTTTTCTGGCAGGATGTATGGCAGCTTTTGTGGCAATGACGAGCAGTTATGTGCCGGTTGCAGCGGAAGAAACAGACAGTGTGATCGCACCAAAAGCGGGTGCGTATGGTTATTATGTGGAAAACAGTGAAAAAAATAAGAATATAAAGGATGGAACCAGTCCGGATCTGGATCCGTCCGTTAATCCATCCACGGGCTTGCTGTCGGGTTATCTGGATTTGTGGACACCGGGAGATTTATGGTCAAATGGAACCAAAAAGAATGAAATGATTCTGAATGAAAATATCAGCAAGGCATATGCGATCGCACAGAGCAGAACAACAGAGCAGGCACAGGCTGCATATGATGACGAGTTTAATAATCAGAATTACAGCATGGTAAGCGGACTTGGCAGCTATGCAGAAGATTTTATTGCAAAATCGGGGATCGGAACAGACAAGACGAAATGGGAGAAAAATACCGATGCAGAATTGTATGATGTGTATGATCTGGTGGATCTGTTCCGAAACCGCACGGCGGCATCTACGAATGGAGCAAAAGCATATTACCGCTATCCACGCCCATATCGCTGGGACCTTGCAACGCAGAGTGTTCTTACAGAGACAACCGAGCAGGACGGTACGACATACTATACCTATGCGGAGGATCAGGTAGTACCGGAGATCGCTGCAAAGAAAAATCTGGCAACCAAAAATCCGACCGAAGATGGTGGTTTCCCAAGTGGACATACGAATGCGGCATACCTTGCAGCGTATGCGTTGGCATATGCAATCCCGGAACAGTATGATGCGCTGTTGATGCGTGCAGCAGATCTGGGAAATAATCGTATTGTGGCAGGCATGCACTCGCCATTGGATGTTATGGGTGGACGTATGACGGCAACAGCAGTTGCGACCGCGGCATTGTATAATGATAACGGAGCGGTTGCCGACAAGGCATATACAACAGCGCATACATCACTTGTGACAGAGACAGATATAGCGACAGCGGATGCAGCAGCATATCAGGAATATAAAGAACAGCTGGCAAAATATATTTATTATCTTACCTATGATTTTGAACAGATTGGCGATACGACAAAGAGCATGACAGTTCCAAAAGGCGCAGAGCTGTTATTAAAAACCAGACTGCCCTATCTTTCAGACGAAGAAAGACGTTATGTACTTTACACCACAGGATTGGAATCCGGTTATCCGCTTTTAGATGATGCAGAGGGATGGGGCCGTCTGAATTTATATGCAGCAGCACATGGATATGGTGCACTGGTAAAAGATACAATGGTTACGATGGATGCTTCCAAAGGCGGATTTTCTGCAAAAGACAACTGGCTCAATGATATCAGTGGAACAGGTGCATTGACAAAGGATGGAACAGGAGAACTGGTTCTGGCAGGAACAAACAGTTACACAGGGGGAACAACCGTAGCAGGAGGTACTTTAACGGTAACGAATCAGAATGCCCTTGGAACAGGAAGTGTAACAAATGAGAGTGTACTAAAAGAAGAAGTAAGTGGAAATGTGGTTGTAAATAATACCTATCGTCAGAGTGATGCGGCTACACTGATACTGAATGTTTCATCCAAAGAAGATGTGGTAACGATTGCAGGGGCAGCAACACTGGATGGAACGCTGCAGATTAATTTTACGGATGGCTTTATCCCGGAAGAGGGAATGACATTGCTTCATGCAGACAGCATGACAGGCAGCTTTGATAAAGTAGAGATCAAAGGTGTAAATACTCCGTTTGAAATTACTTACGGAGAAAAAGATATAACGATCGGAACAAAAAAAGATCAGACACCGGGCGATAATGCAGGAACAACAGACTCAGGAAATAATGATGGGACAGGGGACACAGGAAACGATAATACGCAAACGGATGCTGCATCAAAAGTAGGAAAAACTTACACAGTTGGCAATTACAAATACAAAGTGACCCGCGACAGTAAAAATCGGAATGAAGTCAGCCTGGTTGGAATGGCAAAACAGACATCCGATGTAAAGATTGCAGCAAGCGTAAAGATCGAAAATAAGTCATATAAAATTACCGCAGTTGGAGCAAAGGCATTCAAGGGGAAGAAAAAGATCAAAAAGGTTACGATCGGGAAAAATGTCGTAAGTATTGGAAAAGAAGCATTTAGCGGCTGCACAGGTCTTAAGACGGTAAAGATTGGCACAGGTGTGAAGAAAATAGAAACAAAGGCATTTTATAACTGCAAAAATGTTTCCAATTTTGCAATATACACGAAGAAATTAACATCAAAGACGGTTGGGAAAAACGCATTTACCAAAATGGGAAGCACGAAATACAGTAAAATGAAAGTAAAAGTACCGGCTGCAAAACAGAAGAGTTATCGGAAAATACTGCAGAATGCAGGCGTTTCTAAGAAGGCCAAAATACAGAAAATGACGGATAAGTAATAACAGGATAAAAAATAATGGAAAAAGGAAGCTGTAAAATTCTTCGTTGAATTTTACAGCTTATTTTTGTATAATATATACATGAAAAAACGATATTTAAGAGGGGGAATAGATTTTATGCCAAATATATTACCAGTGTCAGATTTAAGAAATTATAATGAAGTATTGAAGAATTGTCAGGTTGGAGAACCGGTGTTTTTGACCAAAAATGGACGCGGAAGATTTGTAGTTATGGATATTGAAGACTATGAGCGTGAGAAGGCTGAAAAAAAACTGTTGATGAAGTTGCAGGAAGCAGAAGATGCAGTTAAAGATGAAAGTGCCTGGATGAGTTTAGATGAACTTAAGAAATCTGTAGGGGTATAGCTTATGATGAAATTGCGGATCAACCCTATTGTGGCAGAAGACTTAAGGAATATAAAAGAGTATATCGCGGAAGACAATGAAGAAATGGCAGTAAAAACCATTCAGGAGATATATGCTCGATTTGAGAACATACAGCAATTTCCGTACATGGGAACTGATCTTGCAAAAAGAGTTAGTTTCCGGACGGATTATAAATATGTGATTTATGGAAATTATGTTGTGCTGTATAAGGTTGGAAAAGAGTATGTGGAGATTTACCGGGTAGTGAATCGGTATCAGGATATTATGCAGATATTTTAAAATCTATTATTTATAACGAAGGAGCAAAAACAATATGGCACATACTTCTGAATATGAAGTTGAAAATATTTTCATTGATCGCTTGGAAGGTATTGGTTACGAGTTCATAAAGTTAGATAACTATGATGATGTGCTTGTCAATTTTCGTGAGCAACTTGCAAAATTTAATGCAAAGAAGTTGGAAGAAAAAGGACATGCTGCATCATTTTCAAATGCTGAGTTTAATCGTATTATGATTCATATAGATAATCATTCTGTGTATGAATCAGCGAAGGTGTTAAGAGATAAATATGTGTTACGGCTGGATAATGGGGAATCGGTGTATATTGATTTCTTTTCAGGTGATACGGATAGAAACATCTATCAGGTAACACATCAGGTCACAATGGATAAAGCTCATAAAGACGATGTCGTGTATAAGAATCGTTATGATGTGACTGTACTTATCAATGGCTTGCCATTGGTACAGATTGAATTGAAACGCCCCGGTGTGGAAATTAACGAAGCAATCAATCAGATTAACAGATACAGAAAGTTTTCTTTCAAAGGTATTTTCAGATATTTACAGCTGTTTGTAGTCAGCAATTCTGTACAGACGAAGTATTTCTGCAATGAAAATGAGATGATGAATGGTCAGTATAATCCAATACTGAAATCTCTTGTATTCTTTTGGACAGATGAAAAGAATACACGTATCAATGATCTGAATACATTCACAGGTGAATTTTTTTGTAAATCAGCTATCACAGAGATGATGGACAAATACATGGTTATTAAGACTACAGAGCCGGTATTGATGGTTATGAGACCTTATCAGATTTATGCTGTAAGGGCTGCAAAAAAACGTGTATTGGAAGTAAATCGGGATGGCTATGTATTTGCCTGTACAGGGTCAGGAAAGACACTGACATCATTCAAACTGGCACAGCTGTTACGAGATGAAGCAATGGTAGATTTGGTTGTATTTCTGATTGACCGTAAGGATTTGGATGACCAGACCATTGATGAATATAATAGTTTTGAAAAAGATTGTGTAGATAATACGGACAGCACTGCTGTTCTTATTAATATGCTGAAATCGTCTGAAAAAAAGATGATTGTTACAACGATTCAGAAAATGGCAAATGCTGTCAAAAACCCGAAATATGCAGCTGTAATGGATGCGTACAGGGATAAGAGGGTTGTATTTATCATAGACGAGTGTCATCGTTCCCAGTTTGGAAAGATGCATGGACAAATTCAGAAGCATTTTGGAAGAGCAAACTATATTGGCTTTACTGGAACCCCCATTTTTGAAAAGAATAAGGGAGCTGATGGTCGTACCACGGCAGATGTGTTCTATGCCGGAGATAAACTAGATTCGTGTTTACATAAATACATGATTAAAGATGCGATTGCAGATGGTAATGTACTGCGGTTCTCAGTAGAGTATCAGCGTACCATTTTTGCAAGGAATATTGCTGTAAAGGGGATTGATCCAGAACAGTTGGATGATCCGGAATACTGCAAACGCCATAAGATTGATATGGAAGCGTTATATCATGATGATGAGCGTATTGCTGGTATTGCAAAACATATTTTTGAGCACCATGAACAGCATGTGCATCCACAGGGGAGAGATATTTACACGGCATTGTTTGCGGTGGATAAGATACAAACGCTTGGTAAGTATTACGATGAGTTCAAGAAGCTGAATGATAAGGTTCCGGTAGATAAAAAACTGAAAGTTGCTGCAATCTTTTCCTATCAGGCAAATGAAGATATGGACGATGGTGCCGATGAGCACTCACAGGAACTGCTTGAACGTTGCATGCTGGATTATAATGATCTGTATGGTACAGCGTTTACGCCAGATACATTTGATACTTACAGAAAAGATATTGCAAAGAGATTAAAACAGAAGGAGTTACCGCAGGTTGATATTCTTCTAGTAGTCAATATGTTCTTGACTGGATTTGATGCAAAAACACTGAATACACTATATCTGGATAAGAATCTTATCTGGCACTCACTTGTACAGGCATATAGCCGTACAAACCGAGTTGACAAAGTGACAAAACAGTTTGGACAGATTGTTACATATAGAAATATCAAGCAGTGGCAGGATGATGCTCTGACTCTGTTCTCAGGGGATGGAGATCCTAACGAATATCTGCTTGAAAATTATAAATATTACTTGGAGCAGTGGGTAAAACAGGAACCTGTATTGAGAAAGATTACGCCGGATGTAGATACAGCAGGTCAGCTTAAGTCAGAAGATGAAATCCGTATGTTTATCATTGCGTTCCGGTCAATGGCAAAGACCCTTGCTACCTTAAAGACATTTTCTAAGTTTAACTGGGACGACCTTGCAGTTGTGATGGACGAGAATGAATATGAAGGCTTCAAAAGCTGGTATCTGTATTACAAAGATCAGACACACAATCCAAATCCGAAAGTACCTGTACCGGTAGATGTGGATTTTGATATTGAGCTTGTACGTACGGATCGCATTAATGTTGTGTATATTCTAAATCTATTGAAAAATGCGAACACTCACGGTAAAACAGAGGAAGAAAAGCAGCAGGATGTTGATTTGATTCTACGTGAAATTGAGCGTTCTGACAATGAAGCACTGAGATTAAAAAAAGAGGTCATGAAACAGTTTATTTTGACCAGATTCTATGATTTGCCAGAGAGTGCAGATGTGATGGAAGCGTTTATGCAGTTTGAAAAAGAGCAGATGCAGGCTGATATGGAAGAATTTGCATTTGATAACAAAGTTGATTATAGAATTGTATCCGATCTATTCTCTGAATATGCGTTCCATGGTACAATTTCAGATGATGATATTCGTAAGAGATTGATAGAGTACAAGCTGGGACTGCTGAAAATGACAAAATTGACAAAGTCGATGAGGGGATTTGTGGAAGATACTTATAAAAAATACAAAGCTGAAGGAGAATAATGATGGCAGATACAAATACATATCAGGCACAGGCAAATGAACTTTCGCAGAAACTCTGGGCGATTGCAAATGACCTGAGAGGACAGATGGATGCGAGTGAGTTCAAAAATTACATTCTGGGAGTTATTTTCTATCGTTATCTGTCCGAGCGTACAGAAATGTACATGGCAGAAATTCTTGAAAATGATGGTATAACATACGAAGAAGCGTTTGCAGATGATGAATACAGACCTGTTGTAGAAGATTGGTCTTTATCCAAACTAGGATATGTCATCAAACCGGAAAATTTGTTTCGTAACCTGATTCGTAAAATTACAAAATTTGAGAACGATGATGACAAATTTAGCGTTGAGGATTTTGAAAAGGCAATTAATGACCTTGTAGGTTCTACAATGGGACATGAATCCAACAAAGCATTTGACGGATTGTTCAACGATATGCGTTTACAGGATTCACGTCTTGGTGAGACAGTAGCAGATCGTACAGATATGATTGGTCGAGTTATGGTTCGTGTAGCAGATATTGATTTTGATTTACAGGATTCTCAGTTTGATGTACTCGGTACAGCATATATGATTCTGATTGGTCTGTTTGCGTCGGATGCTGGAAAGAAAGGCGGAGAATTTTTTACACCTGCTGGACCAAGTAAACTATGTGCTACACTTGCATCGCTTGGGTTGGACGAGGCAAAGACAGTTGGTGACTGTACCTGTGGTTCTGCATCCATGTTGCTAGAAGTTCAGAAACATTTGACAACTCATAAAGTTGGTCATTTTTACGGACAGGAATTGAACGCAACAACATACAACCTGAGTCGTATGAATATGATTATGCATGGTGTAGACTGGCAGAATTTTGACATTTACAAAGGGGATACACTAAAGGATGATAAATATGGTGATGATTTGAAATTGACTGTACAGGTTTGTAATCCACCGTATAGTTTAAAATGGTCATCCGATAAGAAGTTTGAAGATGATCCACGGTATAGCGGAGCTGGTAAACTGGCACCTAAGGGACAGGCTGATCTTGCCTTTGTAGAACATATGATTTACCACATGGATGATTCGGATGGGCGTGTAGCGGTATTGTTGCCACATGGCGTATTGTTTCGTGGTGGTGCAGAAGAAACAATCAGAAAATATATCATTAAAGACCTGAATCGTTTGGATGCTGTTATCGGATTGCCTGCAAATTTGTTTCATGGAACAGGGATTCCAGTGTGTGTATTGGTATTGAAAAGCAAGAGAAATGGTAATTCTGGAAATATTCTGTTTATTGATGCCTCTAAAGAGTTTAAGTCTGGTAAGAATCAGAATATTTTGGAACAGGAGCATATTGATAAGATCGTAGATGCGTATGCAAAACGCGTAGATGTAGATAAGTTTGCGCACGTAGCAGATATGAGTGAAATTGTTGAGAATGGCTATAATCTGAACATTCCGAGATATGTTGATACATTTGAGGAGGAAGAACCAGTAGATTTAGAGGCTGTAAAAGCTCAGATTAAGGTATTGGATTCTGAGACAAAAGCTGCGATTGATAAGGCTGAAAGTTTTATGAGACAGCTTGGACTGTGAAGGTAGGTGGATGAATGAACTTTTTTGATGACGAACTAAAAATTGTCGAATGGATGCAAGGTGTGAAATTAAATAGAGTTATGCTTTTAAATGATATTGTTGCTGTAAAAGAAATTTTTACTTCGATTCATGACAAGGAAGAATGGAAAGGTTGGTGTAATTCATCGGGGAAATCAGATCCACCGCCAGATTTTTACAATGATAAATTGAATCTCATGATGGATGTAATGAGAGTGGATGACCATGCTTTTGAGAATAAAAATGGTAAAATTGTTAATTTGACTAATCAGCGAGAAAGCGAAATACAAAAGGAAATTCGAAAAAGTAAGATCCTTGATAATTTTCAAAATGTTGGGAACATTATTGTAATAGCTACTACAGATTTGCCAACGGATGAAGATCATAATTATATATATTACCATTCAAATTTTGAACGTGTCCTTATGAAACACAATAAGCAAATTGATTTATATGAAAAGAACCATCCGGGTTATAAAATGATTTTTTTGGTATTAGATGAATCATCAGCCTATTATGAAGTGGGATCAATAATGAATAATGGTGTGATAAAGGGATATCTCCATTATTGGTTCTATGATAATGCATTTGTAAATATCTTAAAGAAATTGAGGATAGATTATCTTATTTGGTATACACCATTCAAATATTATGAGACCCCATCTGGAAAAGAAAAACTAGATTTGCCAGAGGTTTGTGTATTTGATATTAATAACATAACCCAATGGGATTCTTATTTGAGTTCGTATGATACAAGTGAAATGAAGAGTGTAGAATTATAGAAAGAGGGGGGAGGACATTGCTGAGATTTAAGGCAGATGATGGAAGTGAATTTCCTGAATGGAAAGAACATAAGATTGCTGAGTTGATACAACTCTATAATGAAAAAGTATCATCAGATTGTCAGCTACCTATATTGACATCTTCAAAGAAGAATGGAATAGAATATCAGGAAGACCATTTTGTAGGAAAACAAAGGCATGATATTGAAGGATATAATATTCTACCAAGAAATTATTGTACATATAGGAACAGAAGTGATGGAGCAGATTTTACATTTAATATCAATAATCTTTGTGATAAAGGTATTGTAAGTAAATTTTATCCGGTATTTAAAGAAAATGATTGTGATTTGTTTTTTTTGGTTTCGTTATTAAATAATGAACGAAAGACAGTGCGTGAAATTGCATATACAGCAAAAGGAACGGGGCAAAAAGTACTTTCAATAACAGATTTGCGGAATGTAATCATCAATATTCCATCGCTTTCAGAACAACAGAAAATTGCGGAATTCTTATCATCGCTTGATGAAGTGACTGAGAAACAAAAAGAAACTGTAGCTGTATGGGAAGAACGTAAAAAAGGTGTGATGCAGAAGCTGTTCAGTCAGGAAGTAAGGTTCAAATCAGATGATGGAAGTCAGTTCCCTAATTGGGAGAAAAAGAAGGTTGATGAGTTGATACAACTTTGTGATGAAAAAGTATCATCAGAGTGTGAACTGCCTATATTAACATCTTCAAAGAGAAATGGAATACAATATCAGGAAGACCATTTTGCAGGAAAGCAAAGACATGATATTAAGGGGTATAATGTTCTACCAAGAAATTATTGCACTTATAGGAATAGAAGTGATGGAACAGATTTTACATTTAATATCAATAATCTTTGCGATAAGGGCATTGTAAGTAAATTTTATCCTGTATTTAAGGAAAACAACTGCAATTTGTTCTTTTTGGTTTCGTTATTGAATAATGAAGCAAAGACTATACGTAAAATCGCATATACTGCAAAGGGGACAGGTCAAAAAGTGTTTTCGATAACGGATTTAAGAAACATAACTATTCATATTCCTTGCCTTGCAGAACAGCAGAAAATTGCTGACTGTCTTTCCTCATTGGATGAAGTCATTGAGAAGCAGAAAGCTACCTTAGCTGCGTGGGAAGAACTGAAAAAAGGTCTGTTGCAGCAGATGTTTGTATAGGAACAATTAATAAAAGATATTGAATAGGTAAGAAATAGTTTAGCAGAGGATAAACATGGATCCGTTATTAAATTATGTTGTTTTGCTCCATAAAGAGCAGGAGACAGGGGACGAAAAAGAAGAGTATAATGTATTTTCGGTATTAGGCATCCAGTCCAGAGAGGTGCCAATCTG
Source organism: Roseburia sp. (assembly GCA_050874505.1). Taxonomy (GTDB): domain Bacteria; phylum Bacillota; class Clostridia; order Lachnospirales; family Lachnospiraceae; genus Roseburia. The sequence goes on from JBNMKU010000009.1 coordinate 14,956, forward strand.
CAGAATGATCGCAGACCTGCTCAATCCAAGAGGACAGCATGGAATGGGAAGTGCCTATCTGCGGTTGTTTGTAGATGAGGTTTTAAAAATTGAGATTGCAGATGAAACTTTATTGAAACATGCCGTAGTCGGTACAGAATACAGTATAGATGCAGAGCGCAGGATCGATATCGTGTTGGAAATCGGGAAAATGTTTCTTCCGATCGAAGTAAAGATATATGCGTGTGAGCAGAAGAGCCAGTGCTATGATTACTATACCTTTGCAAAGGAAAAGGATGCGGATACAAAAGTTTATTATCTGACGAGATTTGGTCATATGCCGAGTGCGTACAGCATGAGGGGAAAAGATGGGATCATTTCTGAGGATAAGATCGTGTGCTTGTCATTCCAGAAAGATATTACACACTGGCTGAAAGAATGTTGCAGGATCAGTACAACGAATGTGGGCGTAGTGATAAGTCAGTTTGAAAAAAGTATAGAAAAAGTAACGGATCGCCTGGGAGAGAAAAGAATGGAACAGATAGCAGATGAAATGGTAAGATCGCCGGAAACATTGCGGGCAGGTATGATGATAGCAGATGCCCTGGAAACTGCAAAATGTAAGGTGCTGTATGCGGTTCTGGCAGAATTTGAAATGCAGATGAAGCAGATCGAAAGAAAATATGGGCTTGCGCGTGAAAAAAACATTCGCTGGTATGAATATGAAGATCAGGCAACGACAGCATTTTATCATAGCTATTCTACTTATCCGGGCATCAATTATATTGTAAAAAATGCGGAAATGAACAATGGATACCAGCTCTGGTTCCGGATAGAAGTAGAACATCATTTATTTGCAGGATTTTGTGTATTTGATCCGAACGAAACGCCGGAGGGTGAGAGGGGACAACAGGTTGACGTATATGACGAAGTAACAAAAAAGTCAGTTGCACAGCTTCTTAAGGTGACACAGGCAGAGCAGGAAAACTGGTGGGCAGTCTGGCGATACCTTCCTACGGGTACGGTTAAAAATACAGAAGAAGTGCCGGACTTTAAGCAGATGAATGAAGCGGCACTGGCATTGGCGGATGCGGACAAAAGAAAGGCATTTGTTGCAGAGTCGGTCAGCCAGATGGAACTGTCCCTGCTTGGTCTGTTGAAGTGATCTGCAGAATCTTCTTTTCCGGTAGTATTTCCCCCTCATTTCTGATAAAATAAAGAGGTAATAGATAAAACAGAAATGAGGGAACAGGGGTATGAATATATTATTTTTTCTCACACCAAAGGATGAGGTCGCAACCGTAGAGGAGACGGATACACTGCGCCAGGTTTTGGAAAAGATGGAGCATCACGGGTACTCAGCCATTCCTTTTTTAAGCAGGGAGGGAAAGTATATCGGAACGATCACAGATGGGGATCTGCTCTGGTTTTTAAAGAAAAATAAATTCCCGGATTTAAAGGATTTAGAGGATATGCCGATCGTTACGATCGAGCGTCACAGGGATAATCAGGCGGTTCATGTAGAGGCAAGCATGGAGGATCTGTTTGATAAGGTGACCAATCAGAACTTTGTGCCGGTAGTCGATGATAATCAGGTATTTATCGGGATCGTGACACGAAAAGATGTACTGGTCTATCTGCAGAAAAAGTTAAATGAACGGCAGTAGGGCGCAAAAAGGAGATAGAAATGAAACGTGGGATCATCGTACTGGCACTGGTACTGGCACTTTCCGGCTGTGGTGCAAATGGTAGCATAAAAGAGCCGGAAAATGGAACCGAGACAGTTGGAGCCAATACAGAAGTTACACTTTATATCAGTAATGAGAACGGAGACGGATTTGCAGAAAAAGAGGCAAAGCTGGAGGAACTGACACCGGAGGCAATCCTTTCGGCACTGGCAGAGGAACGCGTGGTTCCATCGGAGGCAAAGGTGCTGTCGTTTTCACAGGAAGGAAAGGCACTGACCTTAGACCTTTCCAGGGAATATCAGGAGTATGTAATGAGTTTTGGAACATCGGGCGAGCTTATTACGATAGGCGGTGTGGTCAATACATTCCTGAAAGCATACGATGCGGATACGATAACAATCCTGGTAGAAGGGAAATCATGGGACAGTGGACATGCCGAGATAGATGGACCACTTAGCTGGTATGAGTCATAGTTTTGTGCAATATGTCTATGTGCACAATATACAAAAAAATTGAAAATTCTTGTGTATGAAAAGAGTGCCTTGTTATAATCAGCACAAAGCATATATTTTTAGAAACATTCTTAATTACGATAGCAGAAAACGCGAAGAGATTGTTATCGCATTTCTTAGGCATTATGCCAGTCTGGTTTGATATGAAAATCTGTGCTTTTATTACCCGGTCAAAGAGCATAGGATTTTTCATATACAGATAAGTCTTTTCTTATGAAAAATCCAATAACAAGGAGGCAGCATGGAAAAGACAACTCATATTGTAAGAAACTATAAGGATACAGTATTTCGAATGTTATTTCGGGACAAGGCGCGGTTATTGGAGCTTTATAATGCAGTGAATCAGACTTCTTATGAGAACCCGGAAGAACTTCAGATCGTGACACTGGAAAATGCAGTATATTTAGGGATGAAGAATGATGTGGCATTTATTATAGATTTTCATATGTATTTATATGAGCACCAATCTACAGTCAATCCTAATATGCCACTTCGGTTTTTGCAATATGTAGCAAAAGAATATGAAAAATTGGTAAAACAGGATAAATTGTATCGGAATAAAAAAAGTTATATCCCTGCACCAAAATTTTATGTGTTTTATAATGGACAGGAGAAACAGCCAGAGCATTGGACAGAGTATTTATCCCAATCTTTTGAAAAGGAAGAGAAAGATCCGGCGTTAGAACTTAAGGTGGAATTTTTTAATATCAATTCCGGAATGAATGAGAAACTTATGCAGCATTGCAAGACACTTTCGGAATATATGCAGTATGTAAATATGGTAAGGAAAAATGCTATGGATATGCCACTGCGGGAAGCGGTAAATACTGCGATTGATTGTTGCATCAAACAGGGCATCCTTTCAGAGTTTCTGCGCCAGAACAAAGCGGAGGTAACAGCAATGAGCATTTTTGAATATGATGAGGAAGCAGTTCGCAGGATACAGCGTCAGGATGCAATCGAAACCGGACAGAAGCTACAGCTGATCCACATGATCTTGCGAAAAATTCAAAAAGGAAAAGAGCCAGAAATGATTGCACGGGAATTAGACGAAGAATTACAGACCGTGATAAGGATATGCAAAGCTGCAGAAGTATGTGGCATGGATGCACAAAGTGTATATGAATATTTAGAAAAGAAATGTCAGTTATAAAATAAAACGGAGATGCCATCCGGCATCTCCGTTTGCGTTTCCAATTCCAATTTTTCTTATTTCCGTGCAACCAGTTCTTCTGCATAATCAAGTGCGGCAACGATATTTGGCAGGAAATGTTCTGCACCGACATGCTCGATAAAGCCATCTTTCTGCATGACGGACATCGGCTGTTCGTTTACATGAGAGAAGATCAGTGTGATATGTTTTTTCTTTGCACGGTCAGCTAATTCCCGTAAAGAACGCATTGCGCTGGCATCAATGGCAGGAACGCTGCGCATACGGATGACAACCGCTTTGGTGGATTTGTCGCTGTTGATGCGTAAGATCTCATCTGCTGCGGCGAAAAACAGAGGACCGCTGATCTCGAATACACGGATCGAATGAGGGATATCACGCATTTTTTCTGCTTCACCCGGGGTAACATCCGGTTCGTCAATGTATTTCCAGGTGGTAACATCTGCGGTTTCTGCCATACGTTTCATAAAGAGCAGGGCAGCTAACACAACGCCGACCTCGATCGCAACGACCAGATCAAAGAACACAGTCAGCAGGAATGTCGCGACAAGGACAATGATATCACTTTTCGGAGCGGTCTTGCACAGGCGGAAAAAGGAAGTCCAGTCCGCCATGTTAGCGGCAACGACCAAAAGGACAGCAGCCAGTGTTGTCATAGGGATCAACGCTGCTAAAGGCATCAGTGCCAACAGGATGATGGTCAGTGTGATACAGTGCACAATGCCGGCGATCGGGGTACGGCCACCATTTCTTACATTTGCAGCAGTACGGGCGATCGCTCCGGTTGCAGGAATACCACCGAAAAGACCGGAAAAGATATTTCCAAGACCCTGTCCGATCAGCTCTGCATTGGATTTATGGGTGCCACCGATCATACCGTCAGATACGACAGCAGAAAGCAGGGACTCGATACCTGCCAGGATCGCGATTGTAAAAGCAGGAGAGAGCATTTTCTGAACCAGGGCAAAACTAAATGCAGGCACATGGAAAGCCGGGAAGGAAGAAGAAAGCTCTCCATATACGCTTCCAATCGTGTTGACAGGCAGTTTTGCAAAATATACAATGAGGGTAGTCACGATAATGGCAACCAGAGAACCCGGTATTTTGTCCGTTACCTTTGGCCAGAGCAGCATAATGACAACGGCGGCAAGACCGATCAGGGTGGCGGTAAGGTTGATGGTGCCAATGTTTTTAAAGTACGCGATCACCTTATATAAAAATTCAGAAGGAACCGATTCTATCGTAAGACCGAAAAAGTCTTTGAGCTGTCCGACAAAAAGGGTTACTGCGATACCGCAGGTAAAACCGGTTGTGATCGTATATGGGATGTATTTGATCAGGGAGCCGAAACGGCAAAATCCCATGATGACCAGAATGATACCGGCTAAGATCGTTGCAACGATCAGTCCGTCCGTACCATATTCCGTTACGATACCATAGATGATAACAACAAATGCAGCAGTCGGACCACCGATCTGTACCCGGCTTCCGCCGAAAAATGAGATGAAAAATCCGGCAATGATCGCCGTGTAGAGACCCTGTTCCGGGCTGACACCGGATGCGATGGCAAGTGCGATCGAAAGTGGAAGGGCAATGATAGCAACAATGATACCGGAAATGATATCTTTTATGAGCTGCTCCTTGGTATAGCCCGATAAGACGTCAAAAAGTTTTGGCTTTAGTTCGTTCATAAGTTCCTCCTCAATGATAAATAAAACGTTAAAAAAGTGTTAAAAATTTATAAAAACACAAGATAAAATTTTATCACTGTGTGGCGAGCAATTCAAGAAAAAAATAGAAAAACCATGTAACTATGTATAAAAATCCAGAAAACACAGGTAAAAATGAATATTGACAATTCCTATTGACATACTATGAATTAGGAATTATAATAAAACATACAAGGTGATTAGGATAAGAAAAGAAAGGCATGGTTATTTATGAAAATATCAACAAAGGGCAGATATGCGTTACGCTTGATGCTTGATTTGGCAATGAATAATACAGGAGAACCGATCAGTTTAAAAGATATAGCAAAGCGTCAGGAGATTTCGGATAAGTATTTAGAGCAGATCATTTCTGTGCTGAACAAGGCAAAATATGTGCAGAGTATCCGTGGCGCGCAGGGTGGATATATCCTGACAAGAAAACCAGAGGAGTACACGGTGGGCATGATCTTACGTCTCACAGAGGGAAGCCTTGCACCGGTTGCATGCGTGGATGATGATTATAACTGCGAGCGTATGTGTGACTGTACGACGGTACTGGTCTGGAAAAAGATCAATGATGCGGTAAATGACGTGGTAGATCACATCACGCTGGCAGATTTAAGAGATTACGAGATGCAGCGTGTCGGTGAATATGTGATATAAATGTACTTAATTAAGAGGTCAGATGGATTTGTCATCTGACCTCTTTTTACTGTATAGGAAAAGCAAGCAAGCTTGTAGAGATGCGCACATTCTATTTTGAGACAAAATATTCGGAAAGCGTATATTCTTCCTGTATCTATAGACAAAAAATAAAAAACGTGATAAAATAAATCAAGAAAATTGATAAAATCGTACCTTGTAAGACAGGAAATGGGTATGATAAGATGAGTAACACAAAGATTTACAGGAAGAAACGAGGACGAATATGGACGTATCAAAGAAATATGGAAGATCTTATTTTATGCCACCTGAAGTTACCTATGACTGGGTAAAAAAAGATTATATTGACAAAGCACCGATCTGGTGCAGTGTAGACTTACGAGATGGAAATCAGGCACTGATCGAGCCGATGGGACTGGAAGAGAAAATCGAATTTTTCCAGATGCTTGTAGATATCGGATTTAAGGAGATCGAGGTCGGCTTCCCGGCAGCATCCGAGACCGAATATCGTTTTATGCGTGCCTTAATCGAGCGCAATATGATACCGGATGACGTGACCGTGCAGGTACTGACCCAGGCGAGAGAGCACATCATCAAAAGAACATTCGAAGCCGTAAAAGGAGCACCCCATGCGGTGATCCATTTATACAACTCTACTTCCGTTGCACAGAGAGAGCAGGTATTTAAAAAGAGCAAAGACGAGGTAAAACAGTTAGCAGTCGACGGAGCAAAACTGTTAAAGAAACTGGCAGAGGAGACAGACGGTAACTTTACCTTTGAGTACAGCCCGGAGAGTTTCCCGGGAACAGAGGTTGATTATGCAGTGGATGTCTGCAATGCCGTGCTGGATGTATGGCAGCCGAGCGCAGAGCGCAAAGCGATCATCAATATCCCGACGACGGTACAGATCGCAATGCCACATGTTTTTGCATGCCAGATCGAGTACATACACAAACATTTAAAATACAGAGACAATGTCGTATTGAGCGTACATCCACACAATGACAGGGGATGCGGCATCAGTGATGCAGAGTTTGGTGTACTTGCCGGGGCAGACCGTATCGAGGGTACTTTATTTGGAAATGGAGAGCGTACCGGAAACGTTGATATCGTAACACTTGCGATGAATATGGTATGCCATGGTGTGGATCCGGGACTGGATTTCTCCAATATTTCAGCGATCCGTGAGAAATACGAGCGTTTCACCGGAATGCACGTTTATGAGAGAACACCGTATGCAGGAGACCTGGTATTTACCGCATTTTCCGGTTCCCATCAGGATGCGATCTCCAAAGGTATGGCATGGAGAGAGGCAGGAAAGAGCGGAGACCGCTGGGATGTACCGTATCTTCCGATCGATCCAAAGGATGTCGGACGCGAGTACGAATCCGATGTCATCCGTATCAACAGCCAGTCCGGAAAAGGTGGCGTAGCATTCATCTTAAAACAGAATTTCGGTATGTCACTGCCTGATAAGATGAAAGAGGAAGTTGGCTATCTGGTAAAAGGTGTTTCAGACGAGAGACATCAGGAGTTATCACCGGAAGCAATCTACCAGATCTTTAGCGAGCATTACGTAAACTTAAAGGATGTGTTTGCAGTTCCAGAGTGCCATTTCGAGCAGAAGGATGGTATCTTTGCAACGGTTACGATCGAGCAGGGAGATGAGCGCAGAGTCATCAAGACAAACGGAAACGGACGTCTGGATGCAGTCAGCAACGCCATTAAGACTTATTTTGGTATCAGCTATGAGCTGGCAGCTTATGAGGAACATTCGATTTCCGCAGGTTCTTCCTCCAAGGCAGCCGCATATGTAGAGATTATTTGCCAGGGCAAATCTTACTGGGGCGTTGGCATTGACGAGGATATCATCAAGAGTTCCGTTGCAGCGTTGGTTTCTGCCGCAAATAAAATGGCAAAAAACCAGAATATCACAGAGGGAATGGATGAGCGCAGTGTGGAGATTATGAATTACATCCAGAACCATTATGCAGATGTGACCTTAGATACTCTTTCAGAGACTTTCAATCTCTCCAAAACATATCTTTCCAAATACATCAAAGAAAAGTCAGGCATGACATTTCAGGATGCTGTTAAAAAGGCGCGTATGCGGAAGGCAAGAAGACTTTTAAAAGAAACCAATCAGACCGTAGAGTCGATCGCAGCACTGGTTGGCTATGAAAACGTGGAACACTTTAACCGTTTGTTTAAGAAGGCATATGATATGACACCGGTTCAGTTCCGCAGACAGTACAAATAATAGAAAGCAACAAAAAAGCCGCTTAGCGGCTTTTTTGTTGTTTGGGATTCTGGCATGTCTGCAAAGTTTGTATGTCAGGGTCTAAGAAATCTTAATATGAGATTTGATCGCCTCAAAACTTTCCGGGCTGATGACATGCTCAATACGGCACGCATCTTCTGCTGCGATCTGTTCGTCTACCCCAAGACTTGTCAGCCAGCTTGTCAGAAATTCATGTCGTTCATAGATCATTTCTGCAATCGCACGACCGGAATCGGTCAGATAAATATAACCTTCCTTGGTTACGGTGATATTTCCCTTCTCACGCAGGTTTTTCATGGCAACACTGACACTGGATTTTTTGAAGCCAAGCTCCTCTGCAATGTCGACGGAACGTACCACGGGATTTCGCTTGCTCAAAACCAGGATGGTCTCTAAATAATTTTCGGATGATTCGTTTACAACCATAAAAGCACTCTCCATTCTTATATATGTTCTTCTCACTTGATCGGATTATCTGTTGAACTCTTTCTATTATAGCATAAATATACACCGCAGTGCAAATGGAAAGCGGAGCTGCCAGATTGCGGCCGTCGTCACCGCAGACATTTTTGACAGTAAAACACAGAGAATATGGTTTTTCGTTTAGCTCTGTTTTAAAAAGTACATAATAAATATGTGCAGTCACGATGATGAGTACTGATAAAATTTTTCCTCAGAGCTCATCATGCCTCCCTCGAAAGTTCTGTGATGTTACAGTAAAAGCTGGTTTTTAATAATTCCTGTGACAGTATAGTTGCATAGAAGACATCCAGTGCCGGTTCAAATACATGGGAATACTGCACATAATGCCAGCGCAGATTTTCTTTCCAGTTATCGAGTGTGATCAGCTTATCCTCATCTAAATGGAAATCAAAAAGATGATTCCGCAGTTCATATGCAGCCGTATGACGGAACGTTTTCTGTAACAGAAACAGGGATGTGTCATGGTCACGTAAGTACGGAAGTGTTACGCAGCCGAATGGCTTCATGGAACTGAAACGGGAAGCTGTTCCGCGGAGCATAGATGGAATATCAGAAATCAGCAAAGTTTCAAAATCTGTGTTATAATAGTTTAAGGTTGCCTGCACGAGGGTATCAAGCAGGGTATGGAAGGAAGCACTGCTCATGCAGTCCTCCACTTCAAAATATTCATTCATAAAATCATAGAGAATGAAATCCTCGCAGGTAAAATGAAATTCTTCACGATATGCTTCGGAAAAAGCAGGAAGCAGTGCACCAAGTGACTCCGGGTAGCGGGTCAGTACAAGGTAGAGTGCCGCATAAAATTCTGCACCGCTCTGTAAGAGAGCACTAAGCGCAAAATCTGCCTGACCAAAGGATGCAGAGCAAAGAACCGGATGGTTGGCAAAAATAAGCTGGTCAACCACGGACAGCTCGTCGGATGCGATCGCTTCATCAAAGAAGTCTTCTACCATGCGGATCGCACAGTAGAGATAGAACGGATCAAAGCTGCCTGCCGCAAAAGAAGGCGCAAACGCATCATCCTCGGAGAGATAGCGCTCGATCACAGAAAAATCAAACGCATCCTCGCAGGAAAATAACGCTTCCTTCAGTGCAGGAGCCAGAGTGGCATCCTCTTTTCCGGTAAAGGAAAGAAACTGAAAGATGGTGTAGGTAAGGATTCGTCGGACACCAAAGTCCGGGTGTTTGTGGATATATGCAGGCAGGAAAGCTGCCGGAAAATACTGTTCGCCTAATGGATTCATAAAAAGCCTCTTTTCTAATGGATTTTTTGCTGTTATCATAATAATATGAAGGAGAACAACATGCAAGCAAAACAGAAGTCAACTGAATACAAAGCATGGAGATGTTCCGAAAAAAATCCAATTCCTATCTTGACAATAGGAATTAAATGTGTATAATTCATTATATCATATCAAATAACTAGGAAATAAAAACGATGTGCAATATAATCGGTAAAAAGATAGAAAGGGATCACACTTATGAGTAAGACAATCTATTTAGATAACGCGGCTACCACACAGGTTTATCCGGAAGTACTCGAAACCATGCTTCCTTATTTTACAGAATATTATGGAAATCCATCTGCAATCTACAGTTTTGCAGGAGAGGCAAAACGTGCCGTGGATGAAGCCAGAAAAAATGTTGCTGAGCTGATCAACGCCAGAACCGATGATATTTACTTTACCGGTGGCGGAAGTGAATCAGACAACTGGGCATTAAAAGCAACCGCAGAGGCATATGCTTCCAAGGGAAAACATATCATTACCAGCACCATCGAGCATCATGCCATTTTGCATACCTGTGAATATTTAGAGAAAAAAGGTTATGAAATTACCTATGTTAATGTGGATGAAAATGGTACGATCAAAATGGATGAGTTAAAAGCAGCCATCCGTCCGGATACGATCTTAATCTCTGTTATGTCAGCAAATAACGAGATCGGTACCATACAGCCGATCGCAGAGATCGGAAAACTTGCACATGAGCATGGTATTTTATTCCACACAGATGCCGTACAGGCATTTGGCCACATCCCGCTGGATGTGGAAGCGATGAACATCGATATGTTAAGCGCAAGCGGACATAAGATCAATGGACCAAAGGGTATCGGTGTGATGTATATCCGCAAAGGAGTAAAGATCCTTTCCTTTATCCATGGTGGAGCACAGGAAAGAAAACGTCGTGCCGGAACACACAATGTACCGGGTATCGTCGGCATCGGTAAAGCAGCAGAGATCGCGAAAAACACAATGCAGGAGAGAAGTGCAAAAGAGATTTCTTTAAGAGATCATCTGATCGAGCGTGTGTTAAATGAGATTCCATATGTAAGATTAAATGGAGACAGAACCAACCGTCTGCCAAACAACGCAAACTTCTGCTTCCGTTTCATCGAAGGAGAGTCCATGCTGATCTTATTGGATCAGGCAGGCATCTGCGGATCAAGCGGTTCTGCATGTACGTCAGGTTCTCTGGATCCATCCCATGTACTTCTTGCGATCGGATTACCACACGAGATCGCACATGGTTCCTTAAGACTGACCTTATCTGAGAAAAACACAATGGAAGAGATTGATTATACCGTAGATGAATTAAAAAAGATCATAGAGCGTCTGCGCGGAATGTCACCATTATATGAGGACTTTGTAAAGAAACAGAGCAAAGCGTAAGACAGGAGGAAAAACAATGTATAGCGAAAAAGTAATGGATCATTTTAATCACCCAAGAAACGTAGGAGAAATTGAAAACGCAAGTGGTGTTGGTACTGTTGGAAATGCAAAATGCGGTGACATCATGCGAATGTATCTGGACATTGATGACAACGGCATCATCCAGGATGTAAAATTCAAAACATTTGGCTGCGGTGCAGCCGTTGCCACCAGCAGTATGGCAACCGAGCTTGTAAAAGGAAAAACCGTACAGCAGGCATTGGAAGTTACCAACAAGGCAGTTATGGAAGCATTAGACGGACTGCCGCCAGTAAAAGTACACTGTTCCCTTCTGGCAGAAGAGGCGATCCATGCAGCATTATGGGATTATGCGGAGAAGAACCACATTAAGATCGAGGGACTGGAGAGACCGGTAAACGATATCAGCGAAAAAGAAGAGGGTACCGAAGAAGAATATTAAAAAGGGCAAAGGAGACAGGCTATGGGAAAGAAAAAATCATTAGAGGAAAGACAGTTAGCATTTGAAACATTACAGTTACATGTAGGTCAGGAGCAGGCAGATCCGGTTACCGATGCAAGAGCGGTGCCGATCTATGCAACTTCATCTTATGTATTCCACAACAGTGATCATGCAGAGGCAAGATTTGGTCTTACCGATGCCGGAAATATCTACGGAAGACTGACCAACCCGACACAGGAAGTGTTTGAGAAGAGAATCGCAGCTTTAGAGGGTGGTGTTGCAGCACTTGCAGTTGCATCCGGAGCGGCAGCTGTAACCTATACTATTCAGAATCTGGCACAGGCAGGAGATCATATCGTTGCAGCCAACAATATTTATGGCGGAACCTATAACCTTCTGGCGCATACTTTACCACAGTACGGCATCACAACAACATTTGTGGAGCCGCTTGATGTAACAAACTTCGAAAAGGCAATTCAGGAGAATACCAAGGCACTTTACATTGAGACACTTGGAAATCCAAATTCTGATGTAACTGATATTGAAGCGATTGCCAAGATCGCACATGCACACAAAATTCCTCTGGTGGTTGACAGCACCTTTGCAACTCCGTTTTTAGTACGTCCAATCGAATACGGTGCAGACATTGTGGTTCATTCTGCAACCAAATTCATCGGTGGACATGGAACAGCGATCGGTGGTGTGATCATTGACAGCGGTAAATTTGACTGGGAGGCATCCGGCAAATTCCCATCTCTTACCGAGCCAAACCCAAGCTATCATGGGATCAGCTTTACCAAGGCAGTCGGACCGGCAGCATTCGTTACCAAGATCCGTGCCATCTTATTAAGAGATACCGGAGCAACCATTTCCCCGTTCCACGCATTTATGTTTTTACAGGGACTGGAAACACTGTCCTTACGTGTAGAACGTCATGTGGAAAATGCCTTAAAGGTTGTAGAATACTTAAATCAGCATCCACAGGTAGAGAAAGTACATCATCCATCTATTACAGAGGATAAAGAACAGCAGAGACTGTATCAGAAGTACTTCCCGAATGGCGGCGGTTCGATCTTTACCTTTGAGATCAAAGGGGATGAAAGAACAGCAAAAGACTTCATCGACAATCTTGAGATATTCTCCCTGCTTGCAAACGTAGCAGATGTAAAATCTCTGGCAATCCATCCGAAGTCAACCACACACTCCCAGCTCAGCGATGAAGAAGCTGCAGAGCAGGGCATTTACCCGAATACGATCCGTTTATCCATTGGAACAGAAAACATCAAAGATATCATTGAAGATTTAGACGAAGCATTTAAAGCAATTTCATAAAAGAAAAGGAGAGGACAATTATGGCAAAGATTTATCAGAGCGCAACACAGTTAATCGGAAAAACACCTTTACTTGAAGTGACCAACCTGGAAAAATCAAAAGGACTGGAAGCAAAACTTTTAGTAAAACTTGAGTATTTCAACCCATCAGGAAGTGTAAAAGACCGTGCAGCATATTACATGGTAAAAGATGCTGAGGAAAAAGGTATTTTAAAGGAAGGTTCTGTTATCATCGAGCCGACTTCCGGAAACACTGGTATCGGTCTTGCATCGATCGCGGCTGCAAAAGGATATCGTGCAATCCTTACCATGCCTGAGACCATGAGTGTTGAGCGTCGTAACATCTTAAAAGCATATGGTGCAGAGATCGTTCTGACCGAGGGTGCCAAAGGAATGAAAGGTGCGATCGCAAAAGCAGAAGAACTGGCAAAGGAGATCCCGAACAGCTTTATTCCGGCACAGTTCTCGAATCCTGCAAATGCACAGGCTCACTTTGAGACGACCGGACCGGAAATATGGGAAGATACAGACGGAGCAGTAGACTTTTTCGTAGCTGGTGTAGGAACCGGCGGTACGGTAACCGGAACTGGTGAGTTCTTAAAATCCAAAAAGGCAGATGTGAAGATCGTAGCAGTAGAGCCGGAGACATCCCCGGTACTTTCCAAGGGAACTGCAGGTCCTCATAAGATCCAGGGAATTGGAGCAGGATTTGTTCCAGATGTATTAAATACCAAAGTATACGATGAAGTATTACCAGTATCCAACGAGGACGCATTTGCAACAGCAAAAGAGCTGGCAAAAGCAGAGGGAATTTTAGTTGGTATTTCTTCCGGAGCTTCTTTATACGCTGCAATCGAACTCGCAAAACGTCCGGAAAACAAAGGAAAGACCATCGTTGCACTGCTTCCGGATAGTGGAGACAGATATTATTCTACTCCATTATTCGCAGACTAAGCGAAAGTGTGAAAAACAGGAATAAGAAGTGGAGAAGATTTCTCAAAAAGAGAATGTCTTCTCCATTTTTTTGTTTCTATTTTGGCAAGTGTGTGCTAGAATAAAAGGTAAACATAAAATAAACGAAATTGGGGACAACAGATGGAAAAACTGAGTAACAATACAAAGGAAGTTTTAAGCTGGATCATTACATTCGCGCTGGCAATCGGGGCAGCGTTTCTGATAAAAAATTATCTGATCATCAATGCAGATGTTCCAACCGGTTCGATGGAAAACACGATCATGCCCGGCGACCGACTGATCGGAAACCGCCTTGCTTATAAAAAGGAAGGACCAAAGCGTGGCGATGTTGTGATATTCCATTATCCGGATAACGAGGAAGAACTGTATGTAAAAAGAGTCATTGGTCTGCCGGGGGAGACAGTGGATATTGACAATGGACAGATCTACATAGACGGGGCAGAAACTCCGCTTCAGGAAAATTATCTGAAAGAGACATGGACAGTAGCAACAGGTCCCTATCATTTTGAAGTGCCGGAGGATTCCTATCTTGTGATGGGAGACAACCGGAACGATTCCTGGGATGCAAGGTACTGGGATAATACCTATGTGCATCTGGATAAGATCCTTGGAAAAGGGGATATAATTTACTGGCCATTGCAGGATTTTGGCAAGATAGAGTAGCAAAACAGGGGGGAAGGTATGATTACATTTTTTTCAAAATTTTTTATCCGGGAGAAACAGGATAAGGTAAAAATGCGCCAGGAGTATGGCGTATTGTGTGGTGTTGTGGGTATTCTGCTAAATATTCTTTTGTTTATTGGCAAATTTATTGCTGGAACGATCAGCCATTCGATCGCGATCACAGCGGATGCGATCAACAACCTTTCGGATGCCGGTTCTTCCTTTGTGACGCTGATCGGATTTAAACTGGCAGGGGCGAAACCGGACCCGGAGCATCCGTTTGGACATGGAAGGATCGAATATGTATCCGGTCTTGTTGTGGCAGCGGCAATCCTTCTAATGGCGTATGAGCTGGTACGTGATTCCATCGGAAAGATCATCCATCCGGAAGAGACGGAATATTCGATGTTAATTATTGCAATCCTGGTCGTATCCATTCTGGTTAAGATCTATATGTTTTATTATAACAACAGTATCGGGAAAAAGATCGATTCGGCAGCAATGAAAGCAACGGCGATGGACAGTCTGAGTGATACCTGTGCCACGACGGTGGTACTGATCGCAACGCTTGTAGGCTTTTATACCGGGATTCAGATCGATGGATACTGTGGTGCATTGGTCGGACTGTTTATTTTCTATGCAGGCATCCATGCGGCAAAAGAGACATTGGATCCATTGTTAGGGCAGCCACCGGAAGAGGAGTTTGTAGAGCAAATCGACCGTATTGTCATGTCACATGAAGAGGTCTGCGGTATTCATGATCTGATTGTGCACGATTATGGACCGGGACGGAGAATGATCTCTCTTCATGCAGAGGTTCCGGCAGAGGGAGACATTTTAGAGGTTCATGATATTATTGATAACATTGAGAATGAATTGAAGGCGAAGCTGGGATGCGAGGCAACCATACATATGGATCCGATCGTGACATCGGATGAACATGTAAGCGAGATGAAAGCAGCAGTCATTTCTATTATCAAGGGAATTGATGAGATCATCCAGATCCACGATTTCCGTGTTGTTACAGGACCGACTCATTCGAACCTGATCTTTGATGTACTTGTGCCGTATAAGTTTTATATCAGTGATGAAGAGCTGATAACGATGATTGAGAAAGAGGTCAAAAAGAAATTGGGCAATAACCATAATGTGGTCATCAACGTTGACAAATCATACGTTTCAATCTAGTACTTTGGTTTATATTTTTTGTGAAAAATAATTGTAAATGTAGACAAAAATATTTATAATAAAGTTAATCTATGTTTGAAGATGAAGGAGATAAGACGTGAAGCAGAGTTATGGAACAAGCCAGAGTGGCGATCTAAAAGAAGCGGTAAAAGGAATCAGTAATCCAAAATTAATTCTCCTGTTGTCCAATCAGGAGAAGTTTAAGGAACATGTAGCGGAGTTAGCCGAACTGTATCCGGGCGTGCCAAGTATCGGATGCGTGGGAATGAGCTACGATGTATCCAAGGTAACAGAAAAGGGCGTCAGTGTTGTGGCATTTTCTGACGTTACGGTTGCAGCAAATGTCATTGAGCAGGCATCGATCATGCCGGTAAAATATATTTCCCGGTTAGAGGAAGATCTGCGCAAGGTAGGCGCATCGGAGCGGGATACGGTATGTATTGATTTTTGTACCGGAAATGATGCCTGTGTACTGACCACGATATACAGTGTCCTTGGCAGACAAAAGATCTCCCTGATGGGAGGAACCGGAGATGCAGGCATGGTATCTTTAAATGGAACGGTATACCAGGATGCGGCAGTTTATGCGCTGATCAAGAGCACCGGAAAGGTAAAAGTATACAAAGAAAATCTGTATCAGCCATTATCGGATTATCGGTTTATTGCATCTAAGACAAATCGTGAAAAATATGTGTTAGGAGAGCTGAACGGAAAGGCAGCCAAACAGGTTTATCAGGATTCTTTACATATAGCAGAAAAAGATATCGTAAACCAGACATTTAAAAATCCGCTTGGCAAGATGAACGGACAGGATGTTTGCATTATTTCCATCAAAGAGGTAGAGGGAAACAGCCTGTGCTGTTACAGACAGGTCAATGATTCTGATGTGTTGACCTTATTACAGGTTCAGGATTACAAGGAGATCGCAGAGAATACGGTAAGCCGTATCAAGGCTGATTTTACACATATTTCCGGTGTATTTTCCGTAAACTGTGTGTTCCGTTATCTCTTATTCAGTCAGGAACATAATCTGGGCAGCTACCTGAATACGATGGGAAAACTGGGTAATCATGCAGGATTTATCGGTTTCGGAGAACACTATAATCATCAGTTTGTCAATCAGACAATGACCTGCGTGGTATTTGAATAAGCGATTGGAGAAGAGAGGAGAACAGGTTATGTTTTTAGCAAAGAAAAATGAAAAAATAGAAGAAGTTGAACAGAGAGAACCGTTGAACTTACATCCGATCGTTCACGTTGCAGACAGTCTGAGAGATTATCAGAAAGAGCTTGTGCGTAATGAAGTAGATTCTCTGAATGAACTTCAGGAGGTTCAGAAGAGATTTCACGAAGTATTAGAGGAGAATGCAAGCCTTCGTGAAAAACTGGATACTTTTTATGATATTTTTACATCGGTTGGAGACGTCTCCATGCAGTTTGCAGGGGTGCAGCAGCAGATTACGGAATCAGTGAATCAGGCACAACAGCAGGTTGGCGGACTGAAAGAAAGCTCTGGTCAGGTGCAGGAGCACTTTGTTGAGATTGAGAATACTTTTGCGGATTTCCAGTCATCGGTGCAGAAGATCAAAGACTGCATGACACAGATCATTTCAATCGCAAACCAGACAAACATGCTTGCGTTAAACGCATCGATCGAGGCAGCAAGAGCCGGAGAGCAGGGAAAAGGCTTTGCAGTAGTAGCAGAGGAAGTAAAGAACCTTGCCAATGAGATCAAAAATCTGGTCAGCACGGTAGACATTAGTATTGGTGATGTGGAGCAGGATACCGAGAAACTCAATGCCAGCATTACAACGTCAAAGGATGCGCTTAGCCAGAGTATTGAGAACGTGGAAGGGACACATGAGGTATTCGATCAGATCACAGAGGCAGCAGGTGGTGCAGGAAAGGTACAGCAGGAGATTTCCGATGCACTTGAGGCATCCAAGCAGAAGCTTTCCGATGTCAACCAGTCCTTTGCCGTGACAGAAAACCAGTTACAGGCGGTAGTAGACCATATTGATAAGGCAAATGAGCTTGGTACTACAAAAAGTTCCATGTTTGAAGATATGGATAATATGCTTTCCCAGATCGCACCGATCGCAAAAGAACTGGAAAAGAAATACGAATAGGACTTGACAGTAATGGGTAACATTACTATACTAAAATTCAGAAAAAGAATATTGATCTTCAGGGCAGGGTGCAATTCCCTACCGGTGGTACAGCCCACGAGCCGCAAGGCATGATTCGGTGAAACTCCGAAGCCGACAGTATAGTCTGGATGAAAGAAGATAGCGTTTATATCAGGTAGAGGTCTATCTGAGAGAAATTGTTTTTAAGCTCTGGAATTACGATTCCGGAGCTTTTTGTGTATACGCATTGCAATGCACGTTTTGCAGGAAAATGCAGCACCATTTCTCGGAGGAGAACAACAATGATAAGAAGCTACTGTCCGAAGAGGGACAGTAGCTTTTTTTGTATGAAAAGGAGAGGAAGCAAAATGGAGCAGGATGTTTTTTATATGAGACAGGCAATGGAACTAGCGGAAAAGGGAATGGGAGCGACCAATCCAAATCCCATGGTCGGTGCTGTTGTGGTAAAAGAGGGAAGAATCATAGGAAGTGGTTATCATGCGAAATACGGGGAGCTGCATGCGGAGCGCAACGCGCTTTCAGACTGCAGGAGACGAGGCGAGGATACCAGAGGAGCAACCATTTATGTCACATTGGAGCCGTGTTGTCATTATGGTAAGACGCCGCCCTGTACCGAGGCAATATTAGAGGCTGGTATCTCTCGCGTTGTGGTGGGGGCAAGAGACAGCAATCCGAAAGTGTCAGGAGGTGGCATAGCCTTGCTGCAGCAGCATGGCATTGAGGTAACAGAGGGCGTCTTGGGAGAGGAATGCCGCAGGCAGAACAGGATCTTTTTTCATTATATGGAACAAAAGATGCCCTATGTCATTTTAAAATACGCGATGACACTGGATGGGAAGATAGCAACCGTAAGTGGAAAATCCAAGTGGATTACCTGCGAGGAGGCGAGAAAACACGTGCATAACCTGCGGCGCGAATGTATGGGCATCATGGTGGGCGTGGGAACCATTCTGGAAGATGATCCGATGTTAAACTGCCGCCTGCCGGATGCAAAAGATCCGATCCGTATTATCTGCGATACGAATTTAAGTACGCCTCTGGACAGTCAGGTTGTAAAAACAGCAAAGGAACAGCCGACGATACTTGCAACCTGTGTGGAAGAGGAAACAAGGCAGCAGGAATACCGGGACAGGGGCTGTGAGGTTCTTGTGGTACCGAAAAAGGATGGAAAAGTTGATCTGCGGGATTTGATGAAATGTCTGGCGGAGAAAGGGATTGACAGTATTCTGTTGGAGGGAGGCGGCACGTTAAATGACAGTGCATTGCAAAGCGGCATTGTAAAGGAAATACATGCCTATGTCGCACCGAAGCTGTTTGGCGGAGCAACGGCAAAGACACCGGTCATGGGATGTGGCGTTACGACACCGGATGAGGCATATCTGCTGCAGAATGTCCGGGTCGAACCGGTGGGAACCGATTATGTCTGGATCGGGGAGCTTTGCGAAAGGGGGCAGACATGTTTACCGGAATTGTAGAAGAAATTGGAACTGTTTTAACAATAAAAAGAAATGCACATTCCGCCTCACTTGCAATAAAGGCAAGCCGCGTGTTAGAGGGAACGAAGGATGGAGACAGCATTGCGGTAAATGGCGTATGTCTGACGGTTACCTCGCACACGGCGGATCAGTTTACGGTGGATGTCATGCACGAGACAATGCGGCGGTCTTCCATGCAGCAGCTAAGCAGTGGGAGCCGGGTCAACTTAGAGCGTGCCATGGCGGCAGACGGAAGGTTTGGCGGGCATATCGTAACCGGACATATCGATGGAACCGGGGAGATCACAAAGGTGCAGACCGATGAAAATGCAGTATGGTACACCATCCGTGCTGCAGATCCGATCATGGGTCTTATCATCGAAAAGGGTTCGATCACAGTAGACGGGATCAGCCTTACGGTGGCAAAGGTGAGCAGGGATGACTTTTCAGTTTCTGTGATACCGCATACCAGGCAAAAGACGATACTGCCGGAGAAAAAAGCAGGGGATCTGGTCAATCTGGAAAATGACTGTATTGGAAAATATGTGGAACATCTTCTGAAACGGGAAGAGGATAAGGCACAGCAAAAAAGCGGTCTGACAAAAGAGTTTTTATATCAATGTGGGTTTTAAGGAGGAGAACGATGTTTGAATTTAGTACGGTGGAAGAGGCACTTGAAGCGTTACGTCAGGGAAAGATCATTCTGGTAACGGATGATGAAAACAGGGAAAACGAGGGAGATTTTATCTGTGCCGCAGAATATGCAACGACAGAAAATATCAATTTTATGGCGACACATGGAAAGGGACTGATCTGCATGCCGATGTCGGAAGCATTTTGCACAAAGCTGCAGCTGCCGCAGATGGTCGGAATGAATACCGACAACCATGAGACTGCATTTACCGTGTCGATCGATTTCGTGGGAACCACAACGGGCATATCGGCAGAGGAGCGAGGTATGACAGCAAGACATTGCGTGAGCGAAACGGCAAAGCCGGAGGACTTCAGACGTCCGGGACATATGTTTCCGCTTCTGGCAAAGAAAAATGGTGTGTTGGAGCGGGAAGGACACACGGAGGCAACGGTAGACTTAATGCGGCTGGCAGGATTAAAAGAATGTGGTCTGTGCTGTGAGATCATGCGGGAAGACGGTACGATGATGCGGATGGAGGAATTACAGGAGCTTGCAGGGAAGTGGGAGATCAAATTCATTACGATCGAGGCGTTAAAAGATTATCGCAAGAAACAGGAAAAACTGATCGAGCAGGTCGCAGTGACAAGACTTCCGACAAAGTATGGCGAGTTCCGCGCCTATGGATATCGCAATATCTTAAACGGTGAACATCATGTGGCACTGGTAAAAGGCGAGATCGGGGAGGGCGAAGACGTTTTATGCCGTGTCCATTCGGAGTGTCTGACCGGGGATGCGTTTGGTTCAAGCCGCTGTGACTGCGGAGAACAGCTTGCAACAGCAATGCAGATGATCGAAAAAGAGGGACGCGGTGTCCTGCTTTATATGAGACAGGAAGGGCGGGGGATCGGTCTGCTCAATAAACTGCGTGCCTACGCGCTGCAGGATGAGGGAATGGATACACTGGATGCCAATCTGGCACTTGGTTTTGGCGGAGATGAAAGAGAATATTACATCGGAGCACAGATCCTGCGGGATCTGGGAGTAAGGACATTGCGCCTGCTGACCAATAACCCGGATAAGATCTATCAGTTATCCGGCTATGGAATGGAGATCAAAGAGCGGGTTCCGATCCAGATGGCGGCGACACCATATGACCTGTTTTACCTGAAGACCAAGCAGAAACGGATGGGACATCTGTTAAATATATAAAAAAAGGAGAAAAAACATGAATATTTTAGAAGGAAAATTAGTAGCAGACGAAATGAAGATCGGGATCGTAACAGCGAGGTTTAATGATTTCATTACCTCAAGACTGTTAGGCGGTGCAATGGATACGTTAAAACGTCATAATGTGCCGGAGCAGAACGTGGATGTTGCCTGGGTACCGGGAGCATTTGAGATCCCGCTGATCGCAAAGAAGATGGCAAAAAGCGGAAAATACGATGCCATTATCTGCCTGGGCGCGGTGATCCGTGGTGCAACCAGTCATTATGATTATGTCTGCAACGAGGTTTCAAAGGGGATCGCAGCAGTGTCATTGGAAACTGAGATCCCGGTAATGTTTGGTGTTGTGACAACCGACAATATCGAGCAGGCAATCGAGCGTGCCGGAAGCAAGGCGGGTAACAAAGGTTCTGAATGTGCCCAGGGTGCAATCGAAATGATCAACCTGATGCGCAATCTGGAAGCATAGGAAGTAAGAAAGAAAACAAAAAGACATTTTACCGGACTGGTTTGTCAGGTAAAATGTCTTTTTTGCTAACGCGCCAAACGGCGCACATTCTTATAAGGTTGCATCGGAAGACTTTGTCTCCGTATTTTCTGTGGACTTTGTCTCGGTGTTTTCCGTAGATTTTTCAGTGCTCTCAGAAGATCTTGTTTCTGTAGAGTTTGTCTCTGTAGATTTTTCAGTACTCTCCGTAGAGTTTGTTTCCGTAGACTTTGTCTCAGTACTTTCTGTAGTCTCGGTCGATTCTGTTGTTTCTGTAGTCTGGGTCGGCTCTTCCGTTTCCTCTGTCTCATGAATGACATCAGGATCTACATAAGTTACTTCATCAGTGCCGGCACGAAGCAGGATGTTCTTGGAGCCTAAGGTATTGATGGTAATGGTATCGCCGTCAGTAACGTTGTCCAGACTGGTGGTGATCAGTGAAGATGTCACAAAATCGGTCGGGACTTTTGTACCATTTACAAAAATCTTTGTATTTTTCGTAAAGTTAGAACCATATACAGTCATCAGATTAGTGCTTGCATTTTTACGGACGGCTGAGATGGAGATATCCTCTACGTCCATCTTCAGATCACTTGCAGGATAGAGGTCTTCGCCGTTGTAAGCATATCTCTTTCCGTAAAGAAGATCATACTGTAACATTTCCAGTCCGGAGAGATAAGTTTCGGAAGCACTCTGGGTCTGATGGTAGTTAAAGATCGTTCCTTCATGGATGCCAACCTGACCGGTGATCTGAGCTAAAAGCTGATAAGCTGCAATATCGGCATCTTCTTTGGCAAGCCCCATATTGTTCCAGGTAATGTATTTGGTCTTGAAGATATCCCCGGATTTCATATCTTCGTTTGTAAGCCCCATGGTTGGAAGATGGTCACCAAACATAACAACGATGGTGTCCTCGCCACGGCGGTTTAAGGAAGAAATCAGATCGCCGATAAAATCATCTACCTCGTGGATCATATTGACATAATATTCCCACTGATTATTGGAAGCCTCATCCGCAGCACCGGAAACCTTGATGTCCGGGTTAGTTAAGATCTTCTCGGTCGGGTAATCACCATGACCTTCTACGGTAATCGTGTAAACAAAGTCAGAACCTTCGGTTGCATTTAATGCTTTTACGGTCTCACCGACTAAGACATCATCGGTTGGCCAGTTGCCATTTGGTGTGTACTGGCTGATGTTCATCAGCTCTTTACTGGTAAATGTGTCAAATCCCATCATAGAGAAAGCGTTGTTTCTGCTGTAGAAAGTAGCAGTGTTGTTATGTACAACGTGTGTGCCATAACCGATCCTGGAGAGATCAGATGCAATACTTTCGCAGTCGGTCTGTTTTAAGATCGTTTTGTAAGGATATTCTCCGGTTCCGAAATATTTCATACTCATACCGGTCAGAACTTCAAATTCTGTATTTGCAGTTCCGGCACCAACGACTGGAACAGTAAGATATCCGGTAGAATAATTACTCTCCAAGTTATGGAAGTTTGGAATCGGGTCTTCTGACATATTTAGGAAGTTTACTTCATATGGATCAACAAAAGACTCTAATAATACACAGATGATGTTTGGCTCGTTGCCAGAGGACACTTTGGTATCTGCCTTGGAAGAGTTCACTAAAGTTTCAATCGCATCAACAGTTTCCTCGGAGTAGTTATCCGGTTTGTTCATACCACGTCCTACCACGCTGGTGGAGAAACCATAAACAAATCCGTAATCAGAATAACCCTGTGCAATATTGGAAAAATAAGTTGCGATCACGTTGGAGTTCTGCGCTGCCTGTGTTGTGATCGGCAGACCAATTAGCAACAGCATAGCAATGGAAAGCGGAACCAGTACGGTATGACGTTTTCCCTGATATTTTGGACCTTTTGCAAAGAAAATACCTAAAAATACAAAGAACGCAACAACAACACCAACAACCAGAGTTGCCTCCTCTGCGGTAAAGTAGTTTGTATTCTGCATTGCAAACAGATCAGAGATACATTTTAAATCCGTGTAACTAAATGGGGTAACACGGTTGGAAAGGATCAGTCCGTTGACCGTACCTAAAAACAGCCAGAGTCCGCTGATCAGCAGACGAAGCTGTGCTCTGCATCGAAACAGATAAACGATCGATAAAGATGCAAACACGATAAAAGCATTATACAGGTACGCTAAGGTATGGTTGTGCAGAAAGGAAAATGTAGATACGATATCCCTTCTGGAAATGACTTCCACCACAAATGTGATCATACAGGCTAATAAAAAGTGGAAGATCAGAGAATATTTATTTAAGAATGCAATGGTCTTATCGTAACGCTCGGAATGTGGTTTCTTTTGTGGAAGCTTTGCGCGTAACTGAGCCATCTTTTCAACACAGGGATTTAATTTTTCCCGGAACTTTTGTAACGTTAATTTTATTCTATTCATGGTAATCTCCTTTCTTGCATGGTTTTTCTATATCCTTTGTTTGAAAGAGTAAAAAACATGTAAATGTTATGTAAAATACATTTTTTTCGATACTATGAGAATATATCGCTTATCTGATTAAAAATCAATGGGGAAGATGAATAAAAAAGTACGGAGAATTGGGTCTTTTCTGTAAAATATGAATAAGAAATGAACAAAATATGTCCAAGAAATGGAGATTAAGGAAGAAAACAACGCTGTTTCTTCCTTATATAATGGCAGTTTATTTGACAAATTTGTTGATCGCGTTGTTTAAGTCGGAAAGAACCTGCTTATCCCCGGTTTCAATCGCATCGACAACACAGTGGTTGATATGATCCTCGAGGATGATCTTGCCAATGTTGTTGATAGCGGAACGCACGGCTGCAATCTGGATCAATACTTCACTGCAGTCTCTGCCGTCCTCGACCATATTGCGTACGGCTTCCAGATGTCCGATGGCGCGGTTGAGGCGGTTTACGACGGCACGGGTGTTCTCATGACTGTGGTGGTGACCATGCTCGTGGTCGTGTGTGTGCTCATGATCATGAGTGTGTTCGTGGTCATGTTCGTGATTATGTGTATGTTCGTGGTTGTGCGTTTGCTTCTGCTCATGGTCATGTTCGTGACCATGTTCCTGCTCTGGCGACATGATCTCGGTTGGAAAAGCTTCTGGTATGGTTTTAGTTTTATCATCGGTATTTGCTGCCATGTAATCTCCATTCTGGAGCGTTCCTGCGAGGGGATGCTCCTGTATAAAAATCATAGTTCTATAGAGTATAGCATATTTTTGGAGGATTGGAAGTCAAAAAATAATATTTCCACCAATATAATATTTTTCGAAAATATTGTGTTTCCCAGGAAATGTCTCTATAATAAACAGCAGAAAACGGGAGGCAAGACAAAATGAATCTATTGGATATCATCGGACCGGTCATGGTAGGTCCATCCAGCTCACATACCGCTGGAGCAGTTAAAATAGGAAGAGTCAGCAGAAAGCTGATGGCAGAAGAGATCGTGCGTGCAGAAATTTATTTTCATGGGTCCTTTCTTGCAACTGGAAAGGGACACGGAACGGATAAGGCTCTGATCGCAGGACTTCTTGGGATGCAGGTTGATGATCCAAAGATCCCTCAGAGTTTTGAGATCGCAAAAGAAAAAGGGATGGAGTTTGTGCTGGCAGGGATCGACCTCGGGGATGTTCATCCTAATTCAGTCAAGATGAATCTGACCGGAGTATCCGGCAGGACACTTGAAGTTGTTGCAGCATCCATCGGAGGCGGCAGCATCAAGATCTGTGAACTGGACGGACTTACGGCAAATTTCAGTGGAGATTATCCGACTCTGATCGTACACAACATCGACCAGCCGGGGCATGTGACCGAGGTGACGTCGATGTTAGCACACAAGTCTGTAAATATTGCAACGATGCAGCTATATCGTGCAAGCCGGGGCGGAAATGCGGTTATGGTAATCGAGTGCGACCAGGAAGTACCGGAAGAATCCATTGCATGGCTGGAACGGCTGGAGGGCATTATAAAAGTAACTTATTTGAGTTTGGAATAAAACGACAGAATGGAGGACAATCTGATGTATCAGTCATTAGAAGAATTGTGTCAATTAGAAAATGAAACGAAAAAGCCTTTCTGGAAAATGGTACAGGAGGATGACTGCAGGGAGCGTGGTGTTTCAGAAGAGCAGGCATATTTTGAAATGCGGGAAATGTATCTTGCCATGCAGTCTGCGGACCGGGAATACGATGCAAAGCAGAAATCAGCAAGCGGTCTGGTTGGAACGGAAGGCGATAAGATGCGTGCTGCCCGCGAAAATGGGACGCTTTTATGTGGAGATTTCATAGGAAAGGTTATGGAAAAGGCGTTAAAGACCAGTGAATCCAATGCCTGTATGAAGCGGATCGTGGCGGCACCGACAGCAGGTTCCTGCGGTGTGGTTCCGGCTGTTTTATTGAGTTTGCAGGAAGAAAAGCATTTTACGGAAGAGCAGATGGTAGAGGCACTCTATGTGGCAGCCGGGATCGGTGGCGTGATCGCAAGCCGGGCATTTCTGGCAGGTGCAGCGGGAGGATGTCAGGCGGAGATCGGTTCCGCTTCTGCAATGGCAGCGGGAGCAGCCGTTTTTTTGATGGGAGGAACGGCAGATCAGATCTCCAATGCAGCCGCGCTGGCTCTTAAAAACCTTCTGGGACTTGCCTGTGATCCGGTGGCAGGTCTGGTGGAAGTTCCTTGTGTAAAGCGTAATGTCATGGGTGCGGTCAACGCACTGACCTCTGCTGATATGACGATGGCTGGGATCTGGAGTAAGATCCCACCGGATGAGGTGATCGACGCGATGCGCAGCATCGGTCGCAGTATGTCAGAAGACATCAGAGAGACCGGAAAAGGAGGACTTGCGGGAACTCCTACCGGAGTGGAGATCAGAGACCGTATGTCAGCACAGATGCAATAAGAATAGGATGTACGTTTTAAACATTCTATTGTCATGAAAAAAGGAGGCGGTAACTTAAGTTACTGCCTCCTTTTCACTTAGGAGAACTTAGCGGTTGCTGCGTCTCCAGATATTCATTTTTTCAGCTTCTTTGATCAGATCATCACGGAAATCCGGGTGAGCAATCGAGATCAGAGCCTCAGCTCTCTGCCAGGTAGAAAGACCTTTCAGATTTACTTTACCGTATTCGGTTACCACATAATGTGTATTTGGTCTGGCATCGGTTACAGTAGAACCATTTGCAAGTGTCGGGCGGATACGGGACTGTAACTGTCCGTCTTTGGTCTTGAAAGTAGAGGACAGACAGATAAAGCTCTTACCACCGTTAGATAAATAAGCACCTAATACGAAGTCGAGCTGTCCACCGGCACCACTGATCTGTTTGGTACCTGCTGACTCTGCATTTACCTGACCATAGAGGTCGATATCAACGGCATTGTTGATGGAAATAAAGTTGTCGATCGCAGAGATGGAACGGATGTCATTGGTGTAATCTACCGGTGCACTCATTAACTCTGGGTTGTCATCAAGGTAGTCATACATCTTTTTGGTTCCGGCACCGAACGCATATGCCTGACGGTAGCGGTCGATATTTTTCTTGGAGCCGTTGATCTTGCCTGCCTTTGCAATGTCAACAAAAGCATCGACATACATTTCAGTATGAACACCGAGGTCTTTTAAGTCTGAATCAGCGATCAGGGAACCGACAGCGTTTGGCATACCACCGATACCAAGCTGTAAGCAGGCTCCATTCGGGATTTCATCTACGATGAGTTTGGCAACTGCCTTGTCAACGTCAGTAGCAGGACCACCGGCACCTAATTCACCGATCGGAGGGTTGGAACCCTCAACAATATATGTAACGTCGGAAATATGAATACCACACTCGGTACCACCAAGACAACGAGGCATGTTTTCATTGACCTCTACAATAACGTGTTTTGCAGTCTCACACATAGCACCTAAGTGGGAAGCATTTGGTCCAAAGTTGAAAAATCCATGGGAATCCATTGGTGCAACCTGGAACATCGCAACATCATCGCTGCAATCGATGTCACGATAGTAACGTGGCAGCTCTGAGTAGCGGATCGGAGAATAGAAAGCACAGCCGCGGCTTACTAATTTACGTTCAATGCCGGACATATGCCAGGAATTCCAGGTAAAATGCTCACCGGCATCCTCGCGCTCAAAAACAGCCAGTGGTTTTAAAAGGATACCACCGCGGAGTTTGACATCTTTTAATTCATCGGTACGTTTTGCCAGGGCTTTGTCTAAGGCATCTACAGTGTTTGTGCACCAGCCATAGTCAACCCAGTCACCGGACTTGATCAATTTTACTGCCTCATCGGCAGATACGAGCTTCTGTTTGTATTCCTGTGAATAATCCATGATACAAATACCTCCTATGGTTTCATAAGATTGTTAAAAATTTACCATACTTTTATCCTATCACTTTATGGGAAATTTTACAACCCGATACCAGCCTGAAATGGAAAGATTTTTTATTCGCGTGGCAGAGTCCAGTTTTGTGCTTCAATCTTATAATGCTCTAACATTTCCTCGTACTGGGAGACTAGGAAACTGTCGGATGGGATCTGTGCTTTTGCCTCGGTTAAGAGATATTCGTAGCATTCGACGAGCCCGAGCAGTGGAAGGTCACCGCTGGTATGCACATCTAAAATGCTCTCCGTCTCATAGGCGGCATTGTAAAACCATAAGACTGCCTCATCGTAATCTTTCTGACTTAAAAAGTATGTGCCGAGTTCATAGCAGATTTCCGCACATGGGGTCGTGAGCATATCTTTCATCGTCAGCTTGAAAAATTCGTTTTTGTTATCCTCTAAGCGGTAAGCATGGGCGAGCACGCAGGATGCCTCTTTGCTTGCTTCCTCGGATGGATCATTATTTAAAATAGAAAGAAAAACATTTTTGGCATCGGCAAAATCCTTGCTGTCTCCGGTTTTTAAAAGTTCTCTCGCATACATGTTGCGGATCTTAGGCGAAAATTTGCCATCGTGCCGGAACGCATTGACAAAAATGGAAAAATCGCGTTTGCTGTGCAGTGCCTGCGGTTTGTGCAGGATCTCGATATCGCTGTCGAAAATAACAGGATTTAAACGGACAGTCTCGTGGATCGGATCGACCCAGGTAAAGGTGCGCAGGCGCTTGAACAGTTTCGGACGGTATTCTTTCTGGGTATTTAACACCGTGTCAAATGCGGTTTCCGTCACATATTTCATCTGGACGATCTCAATTTCCGGCAGAAGCACTTCCTTTAAACGTGCGAAGCGTTCCCGGTTAAAGCTGTCTAGCACTTCATCGGCATCCGCTGCATAGATATATTCCATCTTTGCCTTGGAAAAGGAGAAATTTCTTGCAGCCGAGAAATCATTGTTCCACGGGAAATCATAGATCTGGTCGGTGTAATGGGAAGCGATCTCTCTGGTGCGGTCCGTAGAACCGGTGTCTACGATGATGATCTCATCCATCAGGTCTGCGATCGAATCCAGACACCGTGCCAGGATCGCCTCTTCATTTTTTACAATCATACATAAACTAATGGTTGCCATAGATGTTTCCTTTCTGTTTTCGTTTCACATTGGTATAGATAGATTATACTCCAAATGGCAAAGGAAGTCATGGCAAACTTTAGGGGAATGTGATAAGATTGTATCGGTTTCTGAAAAACTGTCATATAAGGAAGGAAAAAATATGAGTGCAATCGTTACATTGAAAAAGGGAGAGGGAAGAACCATTAAAGCAGGGGGCTTATGGATCTTCGATAATGAGATAGATACAATCGTTGGGACATTTCATAATGGAGATATCGTGATCGTCCATGACTTTGACGGATATCCGATGGGAAAAGGCTTCATCAATCAAAATTCCAAGATCCGTATCCGGATGATGACAAGACGTGATGACACAGAGATCGATTCTGCGTTTATCCGGATGCGCGTGAAAAATGCGTGGGAATACCGCAAGAAGACAGTGGATATCAGCAGCTGCCGTGTGATCTTTGGTGACGCGGATTTTCTGCCGGGACTTGTGGTAGACAAGTTTTCGGATGTGCTGGTGGTGCAGTCTCTTGCACTGGGGATTGACCGTTTTAAAGAGGAGATCGTACAGGATTTAAAAGAGATCATGGCAGAAGACGGGATCTCTATCCGCGGTGTCTATGAGCGGAGTGATGCCAAAGAGCGTGAAAAAGAGGGCATGAAAAAGTATAAGGGCTTTCTTGGCAAGGAATTTGACACCAAGGTTTTGATCGAGGAAAATGGTGTGAAATATTTTGTTGATGTCAAGGACGGACAAAAGACAGGTTTCTTTTTAGACCAGAAATACAACCGCCTTGCGATGCAGTGTATCTGTAAAGATGCGGAAGTTCTCGACTGCTTTACGCATACCGGTTCGTTTGCCTTAAATGCAGGGATCGCAGGTGCAAAAAGCGTAATGGGCGTAGATGCCTCAGAACTTGCGGTCATGCAGGCAACGAAAAATGCGGCACTGAACAATTTACAGGACACCGTCAAATTTACCTGTGCCGATGTGTTTGAGTTACTGCCGCAGTTAGAACAGGAGGGCAGACAGTTTGACGTTGTCATCCTCGACCCGCCGGCATTTACGAAATCCAGAAATACGATCAAAAATGCGATGAAAGGGTATCGTGAGATCAATATCCGTGGGCTGAAACTGGTCAAGGACGGTGGTTATCTGGCGACCTGTTCCTGCTCCCATTTTATGGATTATGAGAACTTTACCAAGGTCATCGGACAGGCAGCAAGAAGTGCGCATAAAAGGTTACGTCAGGTGGAGTTCCGCACCCAGTCACCGGATCATCCGATCCTGTGGGCAGCGGATGAGAGTTATTATCTGAAGTTTTATATTTTTCAGGTGGTTGATGAGAAATAATCCAAAGAATGCTTATTTTATAGGGGTTCCGAAACAATTCTCTGATATGAAATAAAAGACTGACACACCTTTTGACACACTTTTATAGAAAAATATCTCGAAATAAGTAAATCCTCTTAGAGTAATCTAGGGGGATTTTGTCGATTTATCGTTGTCTGATATGATAAGTTATGATATACTTCGCACATGGGAAAACCAGAGAGCCGGGCGGCTTACCCTCTTTTTTGGAGGGGCTAACCCTCCAGACGAAAGAAAGGAGGGCGTTGCCAATGTATGTTACATACTCTGACTTAATTCAGATTGGAATATTCATTTGCGCCCTTGTTGGATTGTGCTACACGATTTTCAAGGGAAAACGAAAATAGCCGCCATTACTGCGAATAATGACGGCTGACCTTATAATAGGTTGATGCTATAGTGTTCGGGGTAAGCCGCTTCTCTGGCTTTCCCTCTTTCTATGCATAATATAACATATCTTATGAGCTGACGCAAGGAAAAGTGTAAAACGGTTCATAATTTATAACACGTCATGTTTTCAGATGAAATTAGACGAAGAAAAAATAAGCACTTGGCAAGGAAGTCATTATATAAACTGTTGCCAAGTGTTTTTCTTTAGTCAATGTGATTTTCAATTCTATATTCATTTACGAAATCCCTTAAAGAATTATATAACATCATCAAGTTAAGTTGTTCCATTTTCTGTGGAGACATAATAGCTTTCCTTTTTTGATCAGAAAAAAAATCTTCATATGAAGTCTCAAAATCAGCGTTATTATATTCCGCAGTACAGCAATCGTGTATCTGGTACAATAGATCTTTATTTTCAATAATACGGGAAATGGTATCGGATAGACGCGAATCTATTTTGCGTAAAGAAATAAGTGTGTCGATAGCTTTATCTGATAATCCTGTGGCAGATCCTATTTCCTGGGTTTTAATATGTTTGGTATTACATTCACATAGCAAATAAGACATATCACAATCAAATATTTCACATAAAGCCGTGAGCTGTTCAAGTTTTTTAATAGGTTTACCATTTTCCCATCCGGCCACAGTTTGCCGTTTAGTTGAGCTTGTTGTAATCTGCTCGAGGTATTCAGCAAGTCGTTCTTGACTTAAGCCCTTTTCTTTTCTATTTTCTCTAATTCTATTCCCTATAATGTGCCATGAATATAACATTTTACACCTCATAAATATTGAAAAACATATGATTTATGG
>JBNMKU010000010.1:0-45516 GCA_050874505.1 Roseburia sp.
TATCCGTCTGTGATGATTTTCTGGAGATCACGATCACCGGACAACTGTTCCATTTGCGAAACCACCGGATAAAATCCATTCCATCCATATCCGGCAGCTGCAGATCAAGCAGCACGATATCCGGACAGATACTGGTGCTAAGTTCCATTCCACTTCTTCCACTGTCCGCCACATATGCCTTGTATTGCCCTCTCCTTGCCAGTTTACGTAAAAATGAAGTACTTTCCTCATCGTTATCGATCAACAATACTTTCGCACGGTCACATATTCTATTTTCTTCCAATTCTGATATTCCTCCTGTAGCATAAATCTGTTGTTTTAATTTGCTGCTACAGGTATTCTCTTTTTTCCGTCTCCCCGATGGATATAGCATATGTTCTGCCATAGTGTTGTCCGGCATTGTAACAGCCTGCCCCCCAGACCGCGGACCGTTATCTGCGGTAACAGAAGCCATGCAAACCAGACTGCAAGCAGGATGAGTAACTGATTTCGGTTCACGGTCGTCGTCTTTAGCATCTGCTCTGCCATGCGAAGCTGTCCAAACACGATCGTTCTGGCATCGTTTTTGTTTAAGATGTCTGCCACGGCCACAAGTGAGCCTGCAGTCAGACGATCACTGCTTTCCTGCTGCAATACCGTCATCGTATTTTCGGTACGGATTACCGATGGTGTCTTCTGTGGCAGTTTCCATGCAAAAAGCAAAATACCAATGAAAACGATCACTGCAAATACAGCACTAATTTTTGTTTTTTCATTCATCTGCCACGACACCTCCTTTTCTTTTTCTATTGTAATTTCGGTCTAAAAAAAAGTCAATAGGAACAAAAAAGACCATCACACACTTTTGTATGTATGATGGTCTCTCTTCCTTCATTATCGCTCACTCATTATTTTGCGTAATCAGTTACTCTGGATTCACGGATCACATTTACTTTGATCTGACCTGGATATTCCAATTCTGCCTCAATCTGTTTTGAGATATCACGGGCAAGTAATACCATATCTGCATCACTTACCTGCTCTGGAACAACCATAATACGAATCTCTCTACCTGCCTGAATAGCAAAGGATTTTTCTACTCCCTTAAATCCATTGGAGATATCCTCTAACTGTTTTAATCTGTTTGAATATGTTTCAAGTGTCTCTCTTCTGGCACCTGGTCTTGCCGCACTGATGGTATCAGCGGCCTGTACGATACATGCAATTAAAGATTCTGGCTCTACATCGCCATGATGTGCTTCTACAGCATTGATGATGATCGGCGCCTCTTTGTATTTTCTACACAAATCCACACCAATCTGGATATGAGATCCCTCCATCTCGTGATCGACGGATTTTCCAATATCATGTAACAAACCTGCACGCTTTGCAGTTCTGACATCAACGCCAATCTCTGCTGCTAACAGTCCAGAAATCTGTGCTACTTCAATAGAATGTTTTAATGCGTTCTGACCATAACTTGTCCTGAACTTCATTCTACCAAGCAGGCGAACCAATTCCGGATGACTACCGTGAACACCAACCTCTAATGTTGCTGCTTCACCCTCTTCCCGGATCATGGTCTCTACTTCTTTCTGAGCCTTTTCAACCATTTCCTCAATTCTAGCCGGATGACTACGTCCGTCTACAATTAATTTTTCCAAAGCAATTCTGGCTACTTCACGTCTGATCGGATCAAATCCGGATAAAATAACTGCTTCCGGTGTATCATCAATGATCAGATCCACACCCGTCAATGTTTCCAGTGTACGGATATTACGACCTTCACGTCCGATGATACGTCCTTTCATCTCGTCATTTGGAAGCTGTACAACCGAGATCGTTGTCTCAGCGACATGGTCTGCTGCACATTTCTGAATGGCAGTAACCACATACTCCTTCGCTTTTTTGTCCGCGTCCTCTTTTGCTTTGTGTTCCATTTCTTTGATCAATTTTGCAGTATCAATTTTTACATCTTCTTCAACAGTCTTTAAGAGATATTCCTTTGCCTGTTCGGAGGTCAGACCGGAAATCCGCTCCAGTTCCTGAATGCGCTCCTCGTTGAGTTTTGCGACCTTTTCTTTCTGTTTGTTGATTTCTTCTTCTTTGGCAGCAAACCCGGCTTCACGTTTTTCAATGGCTTCGAGCTTTCTGTCCAGATTTTCTTCTTTCTGAACAACACGACGCTCGCTTCGCTGGATCTCAGCTCTACGCTCTTTGACTTCTTTGTCTAATTCATTTTTTACACGAATAGACTCTTCTTTCGCCTCAAGTGTAGCCTCGCGCTTCTTGGTCTCTGCTGCTTTTACCGCTTCATCAATGATCTCACGAGCCTTTTCATCTGCATTGCCGATCTTAGACTCTGTTACCTTTTTGTGATAGGCAGTCGTTATAAAATAAACAGCCACCGCGGTAATAACAAAAGTAACAACAACAGCAATCACTGTCGTTCCCACAAGGGCACCTCCTTATAAAGTTTTCATTGTACTATAACATAAAAACAATTTTCGTTATCTGTCATAAATTACAACATATAAATTTTATGCTATTTCGATAGTTATGTCAAGTAGATAACTGTTCAATATGCCTAATATTGCATTTTTCTTTTCTCAAAATACTACATATTGTGCAAAATATCCCCTAAGCTTCTCTTTCTGCCCACAGTTTCATCGCATGTGATATATCACTGCTCCTGTACCCTCTGCGCATCAGAAACTGGTAGATCCGCTGCTGTTCTTTTCTGTCACTCTGCTCCGGATCATAATGCTTCTTTTCAAGCAGGATCATGATTTTTTGCTGTTCGTCTGCACAAAAGACCTCCTCCATCGCCTGGGCTACCACCTCGCGATCGACCCCTTTTGCATACAGATCCATCTGCAGCCGCTGTCTGCTCTTTTTCTCCTGTCCATACCGGATATAATTCTCAGCATACCTCGCATCATCAATATAATGATAAGACTTCACATATTCGATCGCTGCCTCTACACATGCTGCGGGATAACCATTCTGCTCTAACTTCTGCCGTAACTGGCTCTCTGTCCGGTCCATACGCTCTAATAAGTGCATCGCACGCTTTTTCGCACGGAGTCCTACGATCTCCCATATGATCTGCTGATAGGTTTCGGATGAAATATATGCACCCTCGTGCAATGAAAGTTTGCGTATCTCGCCACGATAGAGCAGCACTTTCTCCCCATTATCAAAGCAGACCTCTGTTTTGGATTTCTCCTTTGGAAGCATCCTCACCACCTGGATATCCATGAATTATTCCTCTGCCTTTTTTGCTGCTTCGGCTGCCTTTTCATCAACGACCGTCTTAATGCTCTTTGCTGCCGGTGCTTCTGTTTTTTCTTCTTCTGCCTCTTCCTCTGCACCGTCAGTCTTATAGAAATCTCGCACCTTTGCCTCGATCTCTTCGCAGACCATCGGATTCTCTTTCAGATAAGTTTTGGCATTTTCACGTCCCTGACCGATCTTTTCTCCGTTGTACGCATACCATGCACCGGATTTATTGACTACCCCACTGTCCGCTGCCAGATCAAGGATATCTCCCTCACGTGAGATACCCTGGCCAAACATGATATCAAACTCTGCCTCACGGAATGGCGGTGCCACTTTATTTTTCACGATCTTGACACGGGTACGGTTTCCTACTACCTCACCGCCCTGTTTTAACGCCTCGATCCTTCTGACATCCAGACGAACGGAAGAATAGAATTTTAATGCACGTCCACCAGTGGTTGTCTCCGGGTTACCAAACATGACACCCACTTTTTCACGGAGCTGGTTGATGAAAATTACGATACAGTTGGACTTGCTGATGACAGCAGTCAGTTTACGAAGTGCCTGGCTCATCAGTCGTGCCTGAAGTCCGACATGTGAATCACCCATATCTCCGTCGATCTCTGCCTTTGGAACCAGTGCTGCAACGGAGTCCACGATCACGATATCGACTGCTCCAGAACGTACCATAGTCTCTGTGATCTCCAGTGCCTGCTCTCCGCAGTCCGGCTGTGAAATATAGAGATTATCAATATCTACTCCGATGTTCTTTGCATAAACCGGATCCAGTGCATGCTCTGCATCAATAAATCCCGCAATGCCGCCGCGCTTCTGTACTTCTGCCACGCAATGAAGTGCTACTGTCGTCTTACCACTGGACTCTGGTCCATAGATCTCTATGATCCTGCCCTTTGGCAATCCACCTAAACCAAGTGCGATATCAAGGCTTAATGAACCGGTCGGACTCGTCTCTACATTCATGTGTGCGGAATTGTCTCCGAGCTTCATGATAGAGCCCTTGCCATACTGCTTCTCAATCTGCGAAATGGCAGCATCCAGTGCTTTTAACTTGTCACTCTTTACTGCATTTATTTCCTTATACTTATCTTCTCTTTCTTTTGCCATTGTTTTCCTCCACGCGAACTTATGTTCGTTTTTCTGTTCTAATAGTATTATAAATTGTCTTTCTTGTCAACACATTGTTTTATTTTTCAATATTTTGGATATGATCGGTGAACCTACCGAAATATGATCTGTCTCATATTTGCCAAAAGAAAACGAAACGATATAGTTTCATCAGGATTTGTTTACATTTGCCATTTTAGCACATTAACAGGCTGCCTGCAAGCGAAAAAACATCCAAACCGCAGTCTGGATGTTTTTCTATTTCTCTTAATGCTTCCTACATCTTTACATATCTTTGATTTCTGCTGTTAGGCTTATCCGGGATCGTCATACAGATCAGGTTCATATCGATTGCCGGGCGCAGGTAATTTCTGCGGAATCCCTCTTTTGATTTTAGCCCCAGTTTCTCCATGAGCGCCCTGCTGGTATATGGAACGTCATATTCCATACTCGCAAGCATTTTTTTCACAGCTTCCGAAACCTGTTCATTTTCCTCTCCTATCTGCAGTGAAATGTCATCTAAAATTTTATCTATCTGTGACAGCATAAATTCAATAAAAATTGTAGACGCACCATCCACATGACACTTTGCGATTGCATCATAATATTCATCCTGAAATTTCTCAATCTGGCTCTCGATCGGAATATATTCAAATACCGGTTTCCATCTGGAAAGAAGTGCTGTATGCCATAATCTTGCCATTCTGCCGTTGCCGTCAGCAAACGGATGGATAAAAACAAATTCATAATGAAATACACTGCTCAGGATCAACGGATGAACGCTGTCTTTTGCCTCGTTCATCCACGCAAAAAGATCGTCCATTAATTGTGGGACAAGTCGTGCCGGTGGTGCCATAAAAATACACTGTTCTCCATTAAACACACCCTCTTCCCCTCTTCGGAACTCGCCAGTTTCTTCCACAATATATTTTGTCATAATGCCATGAAACCGTTTTAAATCTTCCACACTATATGGATCGATCTCAGAAAATTTCTCATAGGCAGCATAGGCATTTTTTACTTCCTGAATTTCTTTTTGTTCTCCCAGCACCAGTTTTCCATTGATCACGTCCCTGACCTGTCCCAACGACAGAGAGTTTGCTTCGATCTTCAACGAGGAATGGATCGATCTGATACGATTATTTTTTCTTAAATGCGGTTTTGCCTGCAGATTACTGGTTGCTGTGATACGTCCGATTTTTTCCGAAATAGACGATACATACATTAATATCTCATTTGTAATCGTAAAAGGCGGCTTATATTCTCCCAATGAAAACACCTCCACATATTTGCGTATTTTCTTGCGTACTTTCTTGCGTACTTTCTTGCACATTTATGATGCTGCAAAAAAGAAAAATAATACCTACTCCATCTTCAATCCCGCCAGACAACCGGCGTCCAGATAGATCTCCTGTATTTTTTCATTGAACTGTTCCTGTGTGTCGTATCCCTCTCCAAAATGCACACCATCCACAAATTGTTTTTCCGAATAAAAATGGATCAAGGAAAAATAATCCGGAAAATACTGATCAAGTCCGGTGCGTTCAAATTCTGCCTGCAGTAACTGTTTCTGCTCATGCCTTAAATCATTATCTGCCAGCGGATCCGGCAATAAATGCAGTGTAATATTTCTCTCCTCACACATTTCGTGCATTTTGGTCAGGTAAAGGATCGTCGTATCGGACAATTCGCCATACTCCGCATGGGTCGGTGTCTCTTCCTCATACTTTTCTTTTAAATAATTCAAGTACAATTTTCTCGCCGGGTTAGAATCCCCGATGATCTTCGCCACCTCAGGCTGCAATGCCCACGCGCCAAACAGGTCTGACATTTCATCGATCGTTTCTTTTTCCAGATTATTTAATGCCCCGATCCTTGTAAATGGAACCACGACATACTGGTATCCATATGTGATATCAATTTTACTTTCCAGCGCATCCAGACCGACGATCACATAAACATCCGTCACATTCTCATGTGCCTTTAAAAACTCGTTTAACAGCAGATACTGTCCCACCATCGTCAGTCCACGATTATTTCCCACAATACAATAATCATCATTATATTCCTGCAAATGATTGAACATCTGGTTGCAGACACTGTCTCCTAAGATCAGTTTTGTGTCTGAATTCTGCTCCCGCACATGAGCAATATAACCTTCTGTTTCCCCTTTTCCCGCCGGATATTCTCCACTCATCGTCCAGAGCGCAACCTTTTCCCGATAGCTGTCCTTTGCGGACAGTACAAAAAAGAGTAACAGGATAACGCCCAATATTACACAGAGCAACAGGCTCTTTCTAATCAGCTTTACCATTGTATCCTCCTAAAACTGGAAATAAATAAATTCTGCCGCAGCACCGCCAAATTCCTGAATGATCAGCAGACAAAAACCGGTCAGCAAAACAACATAACAGATCCACCGGAACAGCACATTTCGCTTACAGAACCATTTTCTGATATGGACTCCGTGCTCATGTAATATTCCCACTATAAGCAAAACAATAACCGCAAAAAACAGTCTGTATAACTGGACTAATGACAGTCCTGTCGTATAGGTAGTCAGATTAAGCAGCTGTTCCGGCACACTCGGGCTGCACATATGTCTTAAAATCGCAACTGCCTGCGAAACGCTCTCTGCCCGAAAAAACAGCCACGCCAGATCACACAGGAAAAATGTAACGATCATCCGTCCCAGTTTATATAGCTTCCATGTATCTTTGATATGTAAAAACTGCCGCAAACGTGTTCGATACGGCATGGTTGCTGCCCCGATCACCTGATAGGCTCCATGCAGCCCGCCCCATAATACATAAGTCCAGTTTGCACCATGCCACAAACCACTTACCAGAAATGTGATCATCAGATTACGATAGGTTTTCAACTTGCCACAACGGCTGCCACCAAGCGGAATATACACATAATCGCGGAACCAGGTGGAAAGGCTGATATGCCAGCGACGCCAGAAATCTTTGATACTGGTGGCAAAATACGGCTGCCTGAAATTGTCCATCAGACGAACGCCAAGCACCTGCGCTGCACCGATCGCAATATGGCTGTAACCGCCAAAATCGCAATAGATCTGTATCGCAAAGAAAACTGTTGCCACTACCAGTGCACCGGACGAATATTCCCAATAATTGTCATACATCTTATTTACATAGATTGCGGCAGTATCTGCGATCCACATTTTTTCAAAAAAGCCCCAGAGCATGAGCAGCAGACCGTTTCTTGCGCTCTCATAATCAAAATCTTTTGGCTCTCCAAGCTGATTAAGCAAATTTTTACTCCGCTCGATCGGTCCTGCAACCAGCTGAGGAAAAAAGGACACAAACAGCGCGTATTTTGCAAAATTTTCCTCCGCCTGCACATCACCCCGATATACATCGATCAGATAGCCCAGTGCCTGAAACGTGTAAAATGAAATTCCAACTGGAAGAACAAGACTAAACGCTGTACTGATGGATAACGAGGAACCGATCAGCTGCAAAAAACGATTGATGTTATCCCGGGTAAAATCCAGATATTTAAACAGCAGTAAAATACTGATGATGATCCCCGCACAGACCACAAAAAGACGTCTTTTTCTTTTTGCCAGAGCCGCCTCATCTTCCCCTGTCATTTTTCCAATCGCCTTTCCTCCAAGGAAGCTGAGTAACGTGATCCCAAATATCAAAATGGCATACTTTGCATTCCAGCACATATAAAAATAATAACTCGCCACTAACAGCCACATCTGCCGTAGTTTTTTGGGGATGATATAATAAATCCCTATGACGACCGGAAAAAATATTAAAAATTCAAATGAATTAAAAAGCATGTTTAACTCCTCTTTCAAGCACAAAATACCATTTTGATTGTAACGGTCCGCCTGTGAATTGTCAAATTTTTCCGGGGTAAGGTAGCTTTATGCCATTCCTTCCACCAAAAACCCCTTGTATCTCTCCCCTTTCCCCTGTAAACTAATAATCAGATATAAAATTTTTCAAACACAGGATCTGTGCTTACGCATAAACTTAAGATGCCCTAAAATGGGCAGGAATGGAGCATTTATGGAAAAAATATTAGCATTTCATTTTAATGATAGCGAACTCTTTCAATTAAGGCAGCTTGCTGCCACCTTAAAATTTCATCTGGTCCCGGTTGCCGATACCGATTATATGCAGCCGCTCTCAGCACTCGCTTCCGGTAAAAAAAATCCTCTGGCAGCTCCCCACACGGGAAAGATACCAGAGGAAAATCTCTTACTGTTATGCGATTTTAGTGAAAAACGTATGGACAAGCTCCTGCTCGCCTTACGAAAAAGCAGCTTACAGATCGATTATAAAGC
Source organism: Roseburia sp. (assembly GCA_050874505.1). Taxonomy (GTDB): domain Bacteria; phylum Bacillota; class Clostridia; order Lachnospirales; family Lachnospiraceae; genus Roseburia. Next base: position 8,714 of record JBNMKU010000010.1, read on the forward strand.
CATTCTCACACCGACCAACAAACAGTGGAATGTCCTTAGGCTGCTCTTAGAGCTTCAGGCAGAAAAAGCTGCCTATCAGAAAACTGGCAGGTAACTGCTAGTCCTCTTTGCAGGATGCCAGTAAATCCATGATCTCTTCTTTCTGCTGCAATCCGACTGCTTTGATCTTGAACAGACCATACTGCATGACAACCAGAGTCGGAATGCTCATGATCTGATATTTCAGAGCGAGGGCAGCTTCTTCATCTACATTGACTTTTCCAAATTTAACTTTGCCCTCGAGCTCGGCTGCAAGTTCTTCCACGATCGGTCCCTGCATCTGACAGGGTCCGCACCACTCTGCCCAGAAATCCAGAACAACCGGGATCTTGCATGCAAGTACTTCCTCTTCAAAATTATCATTTGTGATCTTAACAACTGCCATAAAAGTGCTCCTTTCTTCGTGTGTATTCGCAAAATAGCCCCAAATCTGCGCAAGCGCATTTGTGGCTGCTTTGCTCTCTTTCTCTCGTCCCTACTCTCGTCCAAATTCTGACAGGACAAGACCTTCGTTCCGGTCTAATACCATGCCAACGCTCCACGCATTGACAAAGAGTAACAGCGGTCTTCCTTTCAGATCCTGGATCTTCTTCATATCTGAAGTGCCGACCAGCTTGTCCATATCGATCTCTTCGTTTTCGATCCAGCGGATATGCTCATACGGAAGATTATCCATGCGGATCTCTACATTATATTCATTCTCAAGACGGTATTTTAAAACATCAAACTGAAGTACACCGACAACGCCGACGATCACTTCTTCCATTCCCATATTATATTCCTGGAAGATCTGTATCGCACCTTCCTGCGCAATCTGCTCCATGCCTTTCATAAACTGTTTTCGTTTCATCGTGTCGACCTGACGGACTCTTGCAAAATGCTCCGGTGCAAACGTCGGGATACCCTCAAAACGGAATGGTTTTGCCGTAGTAAGCGTATCTCCAATGGAAAAGATACCCGGATCAAACACACCGATGATATCGCCTGCATACGCCTCTTCCACGATGTGACGTTCCTGTGCCATCATCTGCTGCGGCTGGGATAATTTGATCTTTTTATTTCCACCCTGCACATGTGTTACCTCCATGCCGGCATTGAATTTACCGGAACAGATACGCATAAAGGCAATTCGGTCACGATGCGCTTTATTCATATTTGCCTGGATCTTAAAGACAAATGCTGAAAAATCCTCGGAAAACGGGTCGATCTCTCCAATATCTGCTTTTCTTGGCAGCGGGGAATACGTCATCTTTAAGAAATGCTGTAAAAAGGTCTCCACACCAAAATTTGTAAGTGCAGATCCGAAAAATACCGGGGAAAGCTGTCCTTTTGTTACCATTTCCTGATCAAACTCCGCACTCGCGCCATCCAGAAGCTCGATCTCTTCCATCAGCTTATCAAAAGCTTCCTGTCCGATCTCTTCAAGCAATGCCGGATCATCAACTGCAATGTGGCGTTCCGTTCCCTCTTTCGTTCCCTTTAAGGTATCGGAAAACGTCATGACCTCTTTGGTATTGCGGTCGTAAACTCCCTTAAATCCCTTACCGGAACCGATCGGCCAGTTGATCGGGCAGGTTGCGATCCCAAGCTCCTTTTCGATCTCATCCAACAGATCAAACGTATCGTTCGCATCACGGTCCATCTTATTGATAAAGGTAAAGATCGGGATATGGCGCATAACGCAGACTTTAAATAATTTTCTGGTCTGTGCCTCGACACCCTTGGAACCATCGATCACCATGACAGCGGAATCAGCTGCCATTAAGGTACGGTAGGTATCCTCTGAGAAGTCCTGATGTCCCGGTGTATCCAGGATATTGATGCAATATCCGTCATAATTAAACTGCAGCACGGAAGAAGTGACCGAAATACCTCTCTCTTTCTCGATCTCCATCCAGTCCGAAACTGCATGACGTGCCGTTGCCTTTCCCTTAACCGAACCTGCCAGATTGATTGCTCCACCATACAGAAGAAATTTCTCCGTCAGTGTGGTCTTACCGGCATCCGGATGCGAGATGATCGCAAACGTACGTCTTTTCTCTATCTCTTTTCTTAAATCAGCCAAAACAAATCTATCCTCCAAACTTCTTATTCTTTGGCACTATAACATATTTTCCTGCAAAAAGCAAAATTTTAACGATATAAATCGATCGCTGTTCCGGCACATTCCGGTGTCAGTCCAAAATAAGAAAGAATGGTTGCTGCAATATCTGAAAAACTCTCCCTTGTTCCATAGTTTTCGCCTGCTTTGACCGGTTTTCCATAGACTACAAATGGTGTATATTCTCTGGAATGATCGGTAGATGGTGTACTCGGGTCGCAGCCGTGGTCTGCTGTGATCATCAAAACATCCTCGTCACGCATTGCTGCAAGAAGCTCCGGCAGACGCTCATCAAAATAGGTCAGTGCCTTTGCATAACCCTCGACATCATTGCGGTGTCCGTATAACATGTCGTAATCTACAAGATTGGTAAAACATAAGCCTTCAAAATCTTTTTTCATATAATCGAGTGTCTTATTGATGCCATCTTCATTTCCGGTTGTTCTGACATACTCGGTGATCCCTTTTTCTGCAAAGATATCAATGATCTTTCCGACAGAAAGAACAGAAAATCCGTTTGCACTGAGCTGGTCTAACATCGTTGTTTTCGGTGGCTGTAAGGAGAAATCATGACGTCTTGTCGTTCTGGTAAAGTTGCCCGGTTCTCCGATAAACGGTCTTGCAATAACACGGCCTACCCCATGCTCGCCCTGTAACATTTCCCTTGCAATGCTGCAATATTCATATAAGGTTTCCACCGGAACGATATCCTCATGTGCTGCGATCTGGAATACCGAATCGGCAGAAGTATAAACGATCAGGTCGCCTGTTTTCATATGTTCCTCGCCGTAATCACGGATGACATCGGTGCCGGAATATGGTTTGTTGCACAAAACACCTCTTCCGGTACGTTTGGAAAATTCATCGATGATCTCTTTCGGGAAGCCGTTTGGATAAGTCGGAAGCGGGCTGTTTGAGATCACACCTGCAATCTCCCAGTGTCCGATCGTCGTATCTTTTCCCTTTGAGACCTCGGTCATACGTGCCACGGCACCCTGCGGATGTGCTTCTTTCTCTCCGATGTTTACGCCGTCAATATTAAAAAATCCCAGTTTTCTCATGTTTGGCATGGAAAAATAAGGGCTTTTCGATGCTGCTAAGATCGTGTTGCTTCCTGCATCTCCATATGCAGCGGCATCCGGCATCTCTCCAATTCCTACACTGTCTAATACGATCAAAAATACTCGTTTCATATATCATCAACCTCTCTTTTCTATGCTTTTTCTTTTTCTATCTTACCACATCCTCTCCTGTTTTACCAGTATTCATACAACAAGCCGCCATTCTCCTGAAATGAGAAATGACGGCTCTCTTATTTCCTATTCTGTTGTCTGTGCTTCGTTTACTACAATTGGTGTGATCACGATATGTTCCGCAGAGACATTCGTTTTTCTTTTTACGATGTCCTCAACCTGCGCACGTTTGGAATCGGTTACCTCTCCCATATTAAGTACGACATCACAGTTATCATCCGTGATGCTTACCACAACATCGGTAAATCCCTTTGCCTCCAAAAGCATCTCTGCCGCAGCTTCCCGCTCTGCAATGTCTGTCATTGCCACCATTTTATTGACAGCATCCTGTTTTAAATTATCTGCCAGTGCTGCATTGTTCACGATCTCAAGCAGTGCTTCCTTGTTTTTGGAACGGATCTGTTCCCGGTTCAGCTTCATTTCTGCCGCATAGTCCAGATTTGCGATCGTGGTACTGGTTAAAATGGTTTCGCCCGGATTGGTCTCTCCGGCATTTTCCCCCATTGCCACATCCTCTGCTGTCTGTGCACTCGCATCGATTTCTGCCTCTGCTGCGGTCTCTGTGCTCTGTGTTGTCCCGGTCTGCTCGGTATCGTCTACAAGTGCGATCTCCTCTCCACTCCCCTCATCGGTAAAAATTTCCCCGACCAGATCCGTATCCTCGTCGGAGATCTCATATTCTTCTTCGAGTATCTCTGCCCCTGCACTTACCTTTGCCGCCGCATCGTTGTCATCAATGGAATTGTTCATGTAACTGAAATATCCTGCCACAGCGATCATAAGCGCGAGTGCCGTAATGATCAGTTGGTTCTTTCGAAATATTTTTTTCACGGTCATCCCTCCTTTAAACTCATCTTTACTACCTTAATTTTATGTGCTTCCACCGGAAATAATGCCTGGATCGTCTCTGAAATCTGCGAAATCGTTCTACTGTTTCCGCCTCCCTCTGCCACAACGACAACCCCCTCTATGGTTGGAAGTTCCTCTTTTTGTATATATGGTGTCTTCTCCTGTCCATTTTCCGTATAAACGGTCGTCTCTTCCCTCTGTTCCTCTGTTACGGCGCGGTTTCCTCCATTACTGTCGGTTTCCGTGGTTGTCGTCGTATCCCTCTTCTGGTCTTTTTCCAGCACGCAGGTTCCATAGTCTGATACCGTGATCATCACCTTTACCTTCCCCACACCCTCCATCTGTGAGAGTACCTTCTCTAATTTATGCTCCATCTGCACAGTGTAGTCATCGTTTTTCCCTGTTTCAGAGACGTTTTTTGTTTCTGTTTCCGCCGCTGGAAGAAGTGTCGACTTACTTTCTTCGAAAGACAGCTTTCCATCCGGCACAGTTTCCGGCATGGCAATGACCATAAGCAGCACTCCTATACAGACTAATACGAAATAGTCCGTCTTTTTTAATTTTTTCCATGGTTTTTTCCTGATGTATGTTCTGATTTTTTCAATCAGCTCCTGTATAGCAGACATTGACACTTCCCTCCTCCAGTTGATAGTATGATTCCAGTTTTTCTTTTACGTTCTGACACAGAAGTTCATTTCCCTGCCGCCGTTCCTCTCCTATGGAGATCTCCTCCACGCAGATTTCTGTCTCCTCCCGGTCACCGATCGTTATCTCCACCGTTTCAATCTCATAAGAAGGATTTAAACTTACCTGCGCCGTCTTTACCGCATACCCATGTGCCTGTCCGTATTCTTCTGCAACACGTGCCACATCCTGCGCCACGATGCTCTCATATTTTTTTTGATAATCCTCTTTCTGCCCCTCTGCGATACGGCTGGCACCACGCGCTGTCTCTGCAAGATTTTCGGAAAATGCCTCATACTCGATTTGCTCTAAAAAAACATCCGTATCCCAGAAAAAGGACAACAGGGGATGTAATATCCCAATTACCAGAACAAACTGCGCAAAAAAGTAAATATATTTTTTTAACTGCGTTCCGGGGATCAGTTGTAAGATAACCGTAACCACAACAAAGAGCACCAGAAAACTTTTGATATACGCTGCGATCTGCATACTGTCTCGTTCTCCCTTTCATATTGTTGTTCCAGTGAGCATCGTAGTGAGCGCGATCGTAAGGAAAAATAAAACCACACAATATCCCATCAGCTTTACATACAGCACACCGCCCTCTGCCATGCCCTTTAAACACCCGGCGATCCGCTTGTCTGCCACCGGCTCCGTTACCGCCGCCGCGATCTTATAAAACATTGTGATGCACGCGATCTTTCCCATTGGGACCGCACAGAGCAAAACCAGGACCAGAAGTGCCGCCACGCCTACCCCGTTTTTGATCAGAATCCCGGAGCCGAGCAGCAATTCCGTTACGCCATCTGCCACATTTCCAATGCCCGGTATCATTGATGCCGCCTTTTCTACCGTTCCGTTTAACAGCCGGTCTTTGACCGGATTCAAAAAGCCCTGCACGATATTTAACCCAAGCACCACCATGCCGGACAGCTTTAAGCCCCACAAAATAATGCCTTTGAGCAGTTCAGTCAGATTGGCGAATTTCTCTTCCTCAAAAAAATGATGAAACAGCGTGACCAGGATATACAGGTGGATCATCGGGATAAACAGATACAAAAACAGCCATTGCACCAGATAGATGACCAAAAATGCGATCTGGTAAAATCCAATGGAACTGCTGCTGCCCGCCGCAAACACCATGGCAATGCAATAGGTCGGTATCATGACTTTCATAAAGGAAATGCTCTGTTTTAATGTCTGTGAGACGATCTCAGAACAGTTAAGAAACGACTGTGTCAGCAAAATAGCAAGCACGCAGTACACCAAAACAAAACAGAGTTCCGAAACGTAAGAAGATCCAAACGCTCCGGCAAAGTTTTTGAGCACAGAAAAAACAAGTGCCAGCAGCACGACCTCAAGCAGTATTTTTTTATTCGCTTCTATCTCCTGGCAAAGGATATCTTTTCCCCCTTGCAGTACCAGTTCCGGATGAAAAACAATGCCATCCCGCTGTATCAATGTGACAACGAGGTCGGAAAAACTCTCATCTTCCAGTGCCAGAATATTTTCCTGCTCTAAATAAGTATCCACCCCGTCAAAATCAATCTGGCGAAGCAGTTCCTCCAAAACGGTATTTTCTTCCGTCTTATTTTGTTCCATCCTGTTTTCTCCCGCAAAGACCGGTTCACTCACGCATAGGATCAGACAAAAAAGAATCACCACCACCCTGTTCATACCAGTCCTCCGATCGTCTCCAAAAACGCCACAAACACCGGAAGGCTTACCGCCAGTATGGATATCTTGGCAAACACCTCGATCTGATTGGCAATCGCAGCATATCCTGCATCCTTACAGACATTCATGGAAAACTCTGCCACATAGGTGATCCCGACCATTTTTAAGATCATCGCTATGTAAGTGTCCTCGACCAAAATCAGCCCCTTTAACCGCTCGATAAACGCAACGATGGTCTCCGCTTTTGTCAGGATGGAAAAAAACAGACAGATACAGACTCCCATGGCAATCAACGTGCTGTACTCACTCTTTTCTTTCTGCAATGGGATTGCAAGCAGGACACCCGTAATCCCAAGCAACGCAACTTTTAACATATTCATGTTTCTACCATGCCCTCTTTTTGTCACAGTGCAAACAAGGTCTGCATTGTTTCAAATAATTCATAAATATAGGGAACGATCCAGAAAAGTACGATGATCAGTCCGGCAAGACTCGTTAGAAAAGCATGTTCTTCCCTGCCACTGTGTTTTAACACCTGACTGATGACTGTTACCAAAATCCCGACTGCTGCTATTTTAAAGATTAAATTCACGCTCATTTTCTGTCTGCCCTTTCTCATCGCAAATCTAGATCAGCAGGATGATGAGCATCAGACCTCCCATGATACTTACGGTCTGTGCCACCCGCCTTTTCTCTTTCTGTTCTCCTCTCTTTTCTTCGATGATGTAATCGAGCCGTTCCAGACACAGTGCCAGATTGCTCTCATTTCCCTCTGTATTTTTTCCAAAAAAAGCTCTTCCCGTGTGTTCCAATACATCCCGCTCTGCTGCATCAAACCGCAGTTCCTTCTGATATTGTTCCATTACCTGCTGCCACAGAATGGTTCCGTCGCAGCCTCCCTTTTCCCGAAGCGCGTTTCCAAGTGTCTTACAAAAACATGCCAGTGTTTCATTCTGTGGGTGCAGCCGGTTTTCTAAAATCTCCTCCATCGGCAAAAGACAATACCCAGCTTCCTGCGCGATATCTAAGAGCATCTGTCTGATCTCATAGAGCAGCCTGATATGTTCTCTTAACTCTGCCCCGATTGTTACGGCAAGTCCCACGCTTGCGAGCAGGATCAGACCGCCTCCTGCTGCCTTTAACATAGCTGTTCCAGCTTTTCATCATAGATCTGAAAGGTTCGCTCTCCATTGTCATTCTTCTGAAGCAGGACAAATCGTTGAAACATCCCCTGTTTCATCCAGTGCTGTAACTGTTTCTTCTCTGTAAGTTCTTTGATCTCCGCCGCATGGATAGTACCAAGTACCCGGCTGCCCGAACAGGCTGCCTGCTCTACGGCAAGAAAATCTTCCTCCCTGCCAAGCTCATCCACCGCAATGACCTGTGGGGACATTGAACGGAGCAGCAAAAGAATCCCCTGCGCTTTGGGACAGTGATCTAACACGTCCGTCCTTCTGCCGATCTTCTTCTGCGGTACGCCCATATGGCAGGCTGCGATCTCTGAACGCTCATCCACGATCCCGACTTTCAGTCCCATCCGACCGCTTTCCCCATCCGATAAGATCCGGATGCAGTCTCTCAAACAGGTTGTCTTGCCCATTCCCGGTGCCGACAGGATCAGGGTATTGTAAATGGTCTCTCCCTGCCATAAAAAGGGAACGATCGGCTCTGCACAGCCACATTTTTCCTGTGCGATCCGCACATTTAAAAAGCAGATCGTGTGCATTCCGCTGATCTGCCCCTGTGAGATCACGGCCTGTCCTAACAGCCCGATCCTGTGCCCGCCCTCGATCGTAAGATACCCCTGTCTGATCTCCTCCTGATAAGCATACAGAGAATACTGACTGATATAATTTAACATTTCTCCAACATCGCGTTCCGTAACCCGCAGGTCAGGCTCTGGCAGATACCGCCAGGTGTTGGCATAACAAAATTCCATGGGTTGTCCGATCCTGACCCGGATCTCCTCAAGTCTCTGCCAGGGCATCTTTTTAATCTGTGCCCGGAAACGGATGGGGAAAAAAGGCAGGATCGTTTCCATACCATTTGCCATAAGCATTTTTGCTCCTTTCTCTGATTTCGTTCCTGCTTGATTCTATGAGCGCGATCTTATTTTATGACAATAAAAAAGTGTGCGCATGTCGCACACTTTCGCGCCCGAGCGGATGCATCGTATAATCTTCCACTCCGCGAGGTGCGCATCTTGGCAAGCTTGCTTGCTTTTTTTGCTGTATAGGGATTCCTATACAGCAAAAAATCGCCACGATCTCTCGTGACGATTTTATCCCGCATCCTAATAGGTAATGGAAAGCACCTCGGAAACTTTGGTCTTATCATTTTTGCAGTAGATATAGCAGTAAGAATTTTTACCCTTTAAAGTGATCTTCTTTGAGAATTTTGCGGCATTGACCTGGATATTCTGTCTCTTATTGCCATTGCTGATATAAATACTTGTGATCTTCCATCCGTTTTTCAGATTTACCTGTAAATTCTGATTATTAAAATTGGTACCGCGTTTGTGATATACGGTATTATTTTTAAACTTGGAAGTCAGGTTTTTCTTGCCGAATTTGATGCTGCCTGCCGGGTTGCTGTATTTTTTTACGGTAAGTGTTGTTTTTAATTTGACCCCTTTTACCGTACAGGTAATGGTCGCTTTCTGTGCTTTGTCTCCAAAATATACCACCAGATAACCATTCTGTTTCTCAACGCTCATATTTTTGTTGGAGCATTTTAAGTTTTTGATCTCTGATTTCTTGGAGCATCCCATGATACTGATCACGCTCCAATTTTTGCTGACACCATCTCCGGTCTTGTAGGTTACTACGGTTGCACTGTATGGATTAATGTAAACATTGCTGCTTGCAGCCTTTACCTCATCCGATGGAATCCATACAAATGATGTGATAAGCATCATCAGTGCCAATATCAGTGCCATTCCCTTTGTTCTTGTCTGTTTTTTCATTCCCATTCTCCTTTTTTGTTCTGATTACATACGATCCGGTGCGGAAAAGCCCAGTACATCAATACATGTCTCTAATACTGCCTTGGTAAGCTCCAACAGGCGTATATAGGACTTCTGACGTGCCTCGTCTTCCTCTGCCATGATCTTGTTTCCATGATAAAACGTATTAAACGCATTCGCAAGGTCATAAATATAAGAACATACTTTGTGTGGTGCAGTCTCCTCGAACGCATTTTCCATCATCGCATTGAACTTGGATAACTCGAGCATGAGGTTCTTCTCGCTCTCATTTGCTGCTGCGCAGATCGCTACCCCTTCTGTATTTTTGCCCAGACCATAATACTTGTTTAAAATGGACTTGATGCGGACGATCGTATAGAGGATGTATGGTCCTGTATTTCCCTCAAATGAGGTAAAGCGGTCAATATCAAAGATATAGTCTTTGCTTGCCTGATTGGAGAGATCGCCGTATTTGATCGCAGCAAGTGCTACCATCTTGGCTGTCTTTTTCGCTTCTTCCTCGCTGATGCCTAAGTTTTCTTTTGTCTTCTGGTTCTCTGTGATCTTCTTTAACATCTCAGCATCAATCTCATTTAACAGATGCTCCAGACGCATGACACCACCCTCACGGGTCTTAAACGGCTTGCCGTCTTTTCCGTTCATCGTACCGAAACCTAAGAATTTTAACTCGGTCTCCGGTGTGACAAGACCTGTTTTTCTTGCACAGCGGAATACCTGGGTAAAGTAAAGTTCCTGACGCTTGTCTACAACGTAGATCAGCTCATCCGGATGATAATCTTTCATACGCCATACGATCGTTGCAAGGTCGGTCGTATTATAAAGAGAAGCTCCGTCTGATTTTAAGATCATACACGGAGGGATCTCCTTGGTGTCTGTCTCTTCTTTGACGTCTACGACCAGTGCTCCGTCACTGATATAGGCAAATCCGTCGTCCTTCATTTTCTGCACCATATCCGGGATATATGGCTGTGCATCCGACTCTCCTTTCCAGAGTTCAAAAGAGACGTTTAAGTTCTCATAATTGCGTTTTAAGTCCGTCACTGATACATGAAGGATATGGGATAACAGTGCCTGATATCCTCTTCTGCCATGCTGTAATTCATACGTTGCCTGCATGGCTGCCTCTTTGTAGGCATCATCTTCTTTTGATTTTTTACTTGCCGTTGGATAGATCTCCTCTAATTCGGAAATGGTAAATGGCGGCTCTGCCGGATATTCTCCGGTATAGCTCTCATCAAAATATGGAAGTTCCGGTCTGCGGAGTTTTAACTCTGTGATGATCAGTCCCATCTGAAGACCCCAGTCACCCAGATGCACATCACCGATCATCTCATGTCCCATAAATTTACCGATCCGCTTGATGCTCTCTCCGATAATGGCAGAACGTAAATGTCCTACATGAAGAGGCTTCGCAACGTTTGGTCCGCCGTAATCGATCATAATGGTCTTTGGCTCTTTTACTTTTTCACAGCCAAAACGTCCCTCATCTTCCTGCATCTTTGCCACATAATCTGCCAAAAATGCACCGTCTAATTTCAGATTTAAAAATCCCGGTTTTACCGAATCTACCATGGCAAACATCGGATCTTCTGCCAGTTTTGCTGCCACTTCATCTGCGATCATAAAAGGGGCTTTTTTATATTCCTTTGCGGCTGCCATCGCGCCGTTACACTGATACTCGCACAGATCCGGGCGGTTGGACAGTGTAACTTTTCCGTATTTTGGATCATAACCGCATTCCACGAAGGCTTTTGTCACTTCTTCGCTAATCAGGTCTAAGATTTTTTTCATAACCTACGTTTCCTTTCTAAAAACACTACTATTTTTCTATTTTATACATAGGTGTGCAAAATGTCAAACGCTACCTGTCTTTCCTATTTGCCATATGGGAAAAACTCTTCGACTAAATCCTGCGGGGAGATCATAATGATGACATAATCATAGTTCCCCTCTTTTATTGTCTCCTCATAATCCCCGGTAAAATATCTCGGGTCGATCATATCCACCGTATGACAGCGCAGTGAGGTAAACGCCGCAAACGGCACGGCAAAGGAGTCTTTGATAAAGCAGACATCAATGCTGCCTGTTTCCTTTTCATTTACAATGTGCGAAAATGCAGGATTTCCGTACAGGTAAGTCATATACATATCCGTGTCAAATGGTTTGCTGCTCTGTCTTATGACCGGTGTTGCCATCAGTGCCTCCTCAAACCTTCCCTGAAACGTCAGATCCGGTTCGATCGTATTTTCATACACATAGGAGGTGTCAAATTTCGGATAGATCAGCGTAAAATCATCGACACCGGCATAATATCTGCCGACTTTTCTTCCCATTGATCCAAGAGAGATCTTATCATAGATGATCTCATTGTAATTACTCTCATCTTTATAAAAACCGTCCACGTCCAGATCTTCTCCGAAGCTTTCATTCAGCCAGTCCGAAAACTCCCCTGCTGCCCAGAATGCAGTCTGGATCGTCCAGTGATGGTCTGTCACATAAAATGCCTGTGACAGATCTCTTCCGCTTTCGGAGAGATTTTCCCTCAAGTCAAGGTATGGAATCCCGTTTTCTTCGAGCCCTGCCAGAAATCCATCCGCGGTCTCATTTGACATATGGTATGGGATACCCTTCGCAAATGTGGTGTAGCCTCTGATATATTTATCCGGCGGCAGGACGTAGATCACTTTGGTCTTTTTCGTCTCAACTGCATCTGCCAGATTTCTGACACGTTCCACTAACTCCGAGGTATCCTGTGGTTCTGTTGTAAAATAGGTATAATGCAGTTTCCCTTCGGTATCTTTTACCACTTCAAAATTGGATTCCTCGTTTTTGTTTAACAGCCGCTGTAAATATCCATACGCATCGACAAACGCATACCGCTCCATCGCATTTTCATTGATGGTACTGTCAATCTGATTAATTTTTTCAGAGGCAGAAAGATCACTGTCAAAAGATGTTATCGTCTCGATCAGAACCGGCAGTTCTTTTTTCGCATTTACAAACGCATAGGCAAATAAAAGTATGAAAAAGAGCAGCGCAGTCCATCGTTTTTTTCCTAATAACCGTTCCATAGTTCTCCCTTTCCTTAAAAATTAAAATAGATAAACGGATTGTAGCTTCCCTTAATCAGATAAGTCACACAAACCCAGAACATCAACAGCATGACTGCCGGATAGAGCACATTCATCACCGCAACCGGAACCCTCCCCGCCTTTTTCTCTGCGATCAGGTAGTTCATACGTTTTCCAAGCGGCATACAAAACAGGATCCCCGCCACAAAAAAGATGCCGTATTCTTTCAGATACATAAATGCGTAATCGCTGAAAAATCCGGCTTTTCCAAAGCCAAACATACATTTCAGATAATTTCCTGCATACACCAGATTTTCACTGCGGAAAATGACCCAGCCGATTGTGACAAAAAACATCGTATAAAGCCACCTCAGTGCGCCAAACCGGGTCCGGTTCTCCAGATCGGTAAAACGCTCAAATACCAGTGCTGCAAAATTTAAAAGTCCCCAGATAAAAAACGTCCACTCGGCTCCATGCCAGATACCGGTACATACCCAGACAATGAGCATATTCCGGAGCACGATATCCATATTTTTGACGTGGGAACCTCCCAACGGGAAATAGATATATTCCTTAAACCAGGTACCCAGTGAGATGTGCCAGCGTCTCCAGAACTCTCCGATCGACCGGGAGATATAAGGATAGTTGAAGTTTTCTTCGAACTTAAAGCCAAACATAAGCCCCAGCCCGATCGCCATATCCGAGTAACCGGAAAAGTCGTATAAGATCTGTAAGGTATATGCGATCGCGCCCACCCAGGCGAGCGTGACCGGACACCAGCCCTGCTGGTAATTGTCAAAAATACGATCTGCGACGATGGCAAAATTGTTGGCAAGCAGTACCTTTTTGCCCATTCCGGTAATGAAACGGCAGGTACCGACCGAGAATTTATCCAGCGTCTCTTTCCGGTTTATCATCTGGTCTGCGATCGTCTCATACCGCACGATCGGTCCTGCAACAAGCTGTGGGAAAAAGGAAATATAAAGTGCCACATAAAACGGATTTTTCTGGACTTCCCCATTTCTCCGGTATACGTCGATGACATAGGACATCGCCTGGAAGGTAAAGAAAGAAATACCGATTGGCAGGGTCAGCCCGAGCTGTGGAATATTCCCATCCGTCGCCTGGTTGATGTTGCGTATCACAAAATCCAGATACTTAAACACAAACAACAGTCCTATATTTAAGACAACCGTTACAAAAATGATAAATTTTGCCACACCCTTTTTCTCCCGGTAACGGTCAACCAAAAGGGCAAGCACATAGTTTCCCACGATCGACGCCAACATAACAAATACAAACCATGGTTCTCCCCAGGCATAAAAAAACAGACTGGCAACCAGAAGGATCATATTTTTGATCGGTACATTCCAGCGAAACAGATAATACAGTACCAATACCACCGGAAGGAAATAAAATAAAAATGTTATACTGGAAAATAGCATTACTCTTTTCTCCCTGCCTTTCTTCTCATCACAATATAATAGATCAAAATGGCGGCAATAAGGATCACTCCTGCCACCCGCACGATATTCAGTGCCTTAGCGGTCACAAGGAATGCCCATTTTCCATCCACCGGTGCGATCTCCTGCGGCGATGCGATCGATGCGTCATATCCGTTTTCCGTATGTATGCTTTCCGTCCAGGACGACTGCAGGGTGATCTTTTTTTCTGCCTTTAAGCCATCCGCGGTCTTCGCAACCAGTGTGAGTTCTTCCTCTCCTGCTCCCGCCTTTACGATCAGCCAGCCCTCGTCCGTCAGTTCGATCTCTTTTGCATCTTCCTTTAAGGACAGGGAAACATCTGCTTTTTGGCGTTCGCCAAACAGATTATAGGTCTCGGCATCATACTGTGTCTCACTCTCTCCCACTTTTGCCTTTCTGATCTCATCCGGTCCATTTAACAAAAGACCTGCGGTCTCTTTTGGATCGGTTCCGTTCTCTTTGATCACTGCATCTGTAAAATCGATCTGGTAGGCATTCTGATCTTCTGCCACACATACCAGACCATAGCCCATGATCTCATCCAGTCCATCCTCTGCCAGAAGTTCCAATGGCACTTCCAGCTCTCCATCAAAGCCCGCAGGGATGGCAAAGCATCCCTGTTCGGTCAGTGCAGTATCTGTTGTCTTATCCCGCAGGACGACATAATAACCGTCTGAAACGGTATGGATTCCACCCGCTGCATCGATCATTTCTACATTCATGCGGACCGGCGTTTTGGAAGCATTTTTTATGGCAAGCAAAAGGCTGCTCTGCTGCTCTATTTTTCTGACATGGTCGTCACAGAACACGGTAACGGTGTGATATCCGTCTTTTTCGTACTGATATTCCATGTGAAGCCCGCTGCCGTCTTCCGACTCCGTAATGGAAATGGCTCCGTCCTCATCGCCACCCTGTTTTGTCTTCGAAAAGCTTAAATTGTCTTCTGCAAAAACTGTCTCTCCTGTCCATGCGATACTCACACCAAACAGCGCAGCCAACAGGATACCTTTCCCTGCCTGCTTAAGTTTTTTTCCTATCATATTCATGCCTTTCTCCTGTTTATAAATGTTCCAGTTCTGAAAACTCATCTTCTGCCTGCATGCGTTTTCTCTTATTGGAAACGGTCTGTTCCAGCTGTGCCGGACTGCTCTGTCCGATCTGACCTCTGATCCAGTCATCGACCGCCTCATGGAGTTTTTTGTTCTCATAGAGTTCCGCTTCGTTTAACACGCGGTATAAAAGCAGACCCTCCTGCGTTTCCTTACAAAATTCCAGTGACAGACCAAGCCCTTCTTTAATTTTTAACTCCATTTTATCCGGCATCCAGCTTTCTCTTTTTAACAGTGCATAGTCGTAATTGTAATCGACCAGCACGACTTTCTGTTTTTTATCGGTCTCAAAGATCTTATTGACCGGAATCCTTGCCTTCTTTCTGTTGTGATACTCGGTCGTATAGATCCTTCGTTTGACATTCGTTCTTAGGTCTTCAAAACTACTCTGCGATTCATCCAGGTTCTCCGGCAGAGACGGCACTCTGTCATAGATCATCTGAAAATAATCTGCCTTATCTTCTTTATAATCCGTCACCACGAACGCATAACGGTATTCCTTTTCCCTGCGGCTGACCGAAACCACACGTGCCTCGATTGTTGCCTGATAATGCTCATTTTTCAGTGCAAGTGTGACCGGCTCCTGCTCTGCGATATCATGCGGCTCTTTTAACAAAATAGACAGACCGCCCTCTGCGATATCCTCTGTCACACCATCTTCTTCCTCGAATCTGGTGATCATGCGGCATGGAATGGCTGCACGCTGACGCTCAGCACTCCGCACTGCTTTTCTTCCCAAAATAAAGAATAACGACATGACCAGATTGTAGAAGTTTAATAACAGCCAGAACAAAATGACCAGATAATCGATCTGTCCGGTTGTAAAGGTCCAGTCGATACATCTTGCAATTCCTATGATGGACAATACGATCAGGATAAAATGCGGGATCGCATACGGCCAGTTCTTCTGTTCCTGTGCATCCCCACCCTTTTTGGTCACCTTGAATTTCTTCATACTGATTCCAAATGTCTCTAATAAAGTCGGAATCAGCAGGAATGGGAAAATGATCGTCTCGTACAGATTCGTCCATCGCGTCGTCCTGATATTGCGGCTCATCATCTTTAGCGAAATATTACTGCTGATGTACATCGGCAGCCAGAAGATCAGCACTTCTAACAGCGTACATTTGACCACGACTACATTAAATGTTGCAAACAGGATCGGCGACATGATATAGATCAGTCGTTTCCACGAAGCATACCAGTACCAGACGGATGCCATGTAATTGATCTTCTGCGCAAATTTCAGTTTCGGATTTAAGATCAGGTGCATCTTGCGCCCGGTCTGGATACATCCTCTTGCCCAGCGCACCCTCTGATTGATCAGGCTCTTTAAGTCCGTCGGTGACAGACCGGATGCCAGTACCTGATTGATGGCATAGCAGTGATATCCCTTTGCCTGGATCAAAATTCCGGTTGCAAAATCCTCTGTGATGCTGTCCGTATAAAAGCCTCCGACATCATTGAGTGCCTCCCGCGAGATCAGCGTATTGGAGCCTCCATAAATGACACAGTTGCTCTTATTTCTGGAGATCTGCACATCTTTGTAAAAATAATCCTGTTCATTTGGAATTTTATTCTCTGCAAACAGGTTAAACTGAAACAGATCCGGATTGTAAAAGCTCTGCGGGGTCTGGATAAATCCAAGTTTTATTTTATCCTTGTCATCTAAATCTCTGTTTTTGATCTCCCGGTCTACAAAGTAGGCAACCGTGACCATCAAAAAGTTCCGTTTCGGTATCATGTCGGCATCAAACGTTGCAATGAGCGGCGCATGGGTCACAGACATCGCATGGTTCAGATTGCCTGCCTTTGCACCTTTGTGATCTTCACGGTCAATATATCCCACGCCCATCTGCTCTGCAAGTTCACGGATCTCCTGTCTCTTTCCATCATCACACAGATAGATATGTACCTTTTTTTTGTCCGGATAATCCATGTGAACACAGCCGTTTACGGTCTTATATAGTAAGTCTGCCGGCTCATTATAGGTTGCGATAAATACATCGACCTCCGGGTATTCTTCCTCTGGAACGATCGGCACTTCGTAATTTTCAATCTTATGCATATTAAAATAGTGGACAAACGCCTCAAGCATTCCAAGGATTTCTACCACCAGCAGGGAAACACCGGCAAAGGTAGACACCCATCCATATTCCGTCGGAACAGTATAAAATGTTCTCCACCATAAATAAACTAAAGTCCAGGCAATATTAAAAAACAGCCATGCCCGGTTTCGGATCGCCTTTCCATTCTTCATTTTTTCTTTCCTTTCTTTTGGCACTGCACTAACATCTTATTCTTCTCTATGCTTGTTAGAACAGCCTTTTTATTATAACTTTTTTTTCAGGAAAAAACAGGCTTTTTGCATCTTTTTCTGCAAAAAGCCTGTTTCTCAAGTAAAAAATGTCTCTTCTACTATAATCTTCCCTACATACACAACCGGACCGGTCATAAAAATTCGTCCATCTTCTGCAAACGCTATGGCAAGTTCTCCGCCTTTCATATGAACAGTCACCTGATCTCCTACCAGTCCAAGACGGTGCGATGCCGCCGCTGCCGCACAGGCACCCGTTCCTGAGGCATATGTATAGCCTGCCCCTCTTTCGTATATTTCAATCTGTATATTTTCCCGATCAAGCACTCTGCACAGCTGCATATTGATACGGTTGGGAAAATACTTGGAATTTTCTACATATGGTCCTAACTGCATTGCTTTCTTTGCGTTGACTTCCTCTAATAAGATCACGCAGTTTGGATTTCCCATCGAAACACAGGTCGCATTGTAAAAATTATCGCAAAAAAAGATTGCTTCATTTGTGATCTCCTCACCAAATCCAACTGCCGGTATCTTCTCCGCCTGAAATTCCGGATAGCCCATATCGACCCGCATCCGGTTTCCCGTCTCATCTAAAAAAGTGATCTGCGTCTCTCCTGCATTAGTCGTGAGTGTATAATTGTCCTCTTTTATATATCCTGCATCTTTTAAATATCTTGAAAAAATCCGGATGCCATTTCCGCTTTTTTCTGCTTCACTTCCATCCGGATTAAAAATTCGTACTTTTATTGTTTCCTGTTCGAATAATGGTCCATAGAGCACCCCATCTGCCCCCACACCAATGTTGCGCTTACACAGCTGCCTTACAAAACGTTCCTGCAATATGGTTTTATTAACAGTGGGATCATAGACAAGATAATCATTTCCAATACCGTGGTATTTGCGCAGTACAATCTCTGCCATAAATACCCCCATTTACTCTCTCTTATTCTATTCTATGCACCAACTTATCTCCTGTCACTCTTTTTCCTTGTTTTCGTCAATCAGATGTCTGAGGTTTTCGGATTTTTCATGCAGGATCTTATCGATCTGACCCTTGGTAACCTCGTCCTCTACATCACTCTTTCCATAAACACCGGAGTATGCTCCTGTTGTATAGTTATAGTCCTCTTCGGACGGTAACTGGCTCTCATTGCTCTCTGCAACTGTCTGCTCTTCTTCCGTCTCCTCCGGTTCAACCGGCTCCGGCTGTTTTGGAATATAGTTGACATTCCAGTATTTTATGATGCTTCTACTGATTCTCTCACGTTCATTTCTCTCATCAATCAAATCTTTCATAGTCACTGCTCCAATGCTTTTCAATCTAGTTCTCTAGTATTTTACCATTATTTTCTCATAAAAAAAAGTTACTTTCTGAATAAAATGTATGAAATTGAAGCATCCTTTTAATAAAAATCCCGGAGGTACTTACATCATGGCTTCATACAAAGTTGAAATCTGCGGTGTCAACACCGCAAAGCTCCCTATTTTAAAAGAAGAAGAAAAGGATGCTCTTTTTGTCCGGATCAAACAGGGAGATCTGCAAGCCAGGGAAACATACATCAAAGGAAATCTCCGGCTTGTTTTAAGTGTCATCAAACGTTTTTCCGGCAATCATGAAAATGTTGATGACCTCTTTCAGATCGGCTGCATCGGCCTGATCAAGTCCATCGACAATTTTGACCCGACCATGGGCGTCAAATTTTCCACCTACGCTGTTCCTATGATCATAGGTGAAATACGACGTTACCTGCGTGACAACAACTCCATCCGTGTCAGCCGCTCCCTGCGCGATACCGCTTATAAAGCCATCCATGCCAAAGAAGTTCTCTCCCACACTTCCACCAGGGAACCCACTTTAGATGAGATTGCCAAAGAAGCCGGTCTCCCCAAAGAAGAGATCGTTTTCGCACTTGATGCCATCCAAAGCCCGATCAGCCTCTATGATCCGGTCTACACCGATGGCGGTGACACGCTCTATGTAATGGATCAGATCAGTGATAAAAAGAACCGGGAGGACAACTGGGTTGAGGAACTCTCCCTGAATGATGCCCTCGATCATCTGGGCGAGCGCGAAAATTATATTTTAAAACTGCGCTTTTTTGAAGGTAAGACCCAGATGGAAGTTGCGGAAGAGATCCATATCTCACAGGCACAGGTCAGCCGGCTGGAAAAGTCTGCTTTAAAATCCATCCGGCATTATCTGTCCCTTTAAACTATCTGTCCCATTTATTACACAGCGCATTGATCTGATCTGCAAATCGGCCAAGTTCTTTGTTTGGCATACCCTCGCATTTGTTGATCACAGTAAGCAGGCGCTGTCCTGCAGCAAGAAGTCTTGCAAATACATTGTTTGCCACACGCGAATTCTGTTTGTCTTTCTTCTTTTCCACCTGCTGTCTGGAACCCTCTTCGACACATTCCCCGGTGAGAAGATCAAAGGTATCTCCGCTGTATGGCGCATAGGCATCATAGCCTAGGGTATCGTGAAGGTGTGCCGCAAACTGCTCGGTAACCTTATCGTCTCCATGTACCACAAATACTTTCTTTGGTTTCTGCTCAAATGCTGCTGCCCACTTCGTAAGCTGATTGACATCCGCATGACCGCTGATACCAGGCAAATTCTCGATCCGTGCCTTTACCTCGATCGTCTCACCGAACAGCTTCACCTCTTTTGCTCCGTTTAACAGGGAATGTCCAAGTGTACCTGGTACCTGGAACCCAACAAACAGGATCGTTGAATCAGCTCTCCATAGATTATGTTTTAAGTGGTGTCTGATACGTCCAGCCTCACACATACCAGAAGCAGAAATGATAACCTTTGGCTTGTCGTTGAAGTTGATCATCTTGGATTCATCGCTGGTAATTGCCATCCGAAGTCCCGGGAAACCAATCGGGTTAATGCCCTGATGTACCAGTTCAAGTGCGGTCTCATCAAAACAGTCCTCCACGTTTTTATTGAAAATAGAGGTTGCCTCCACTGCAAGCGGGCTATCCACGTATACTTCAAAATTTTCATATTCCGGCAGCAGATGTTCGGTTTTGATCCGCCGTATGAAATAGAGCATCTCCTGTGTACGTCCAACTGAGAATGCCGGTATGACAAGATTTCCGCCACGGATAAAGGTATCTTTTAATACCTCTGCCAGCCTGACTGCAAAATCCGGCGGTGTCTGATGCTTCCTGTCTCCATAGGTAGACTCCATCACGACGTAGTCTGCCTCTTTGATGTATTCCGGGTCTTTGATCAGTGGACGGTTTCCAGGTCCAATATCACCGGAAAAGACGATCTTTACTTCTTTGTCCTCTTCCTGTACCCACATCTCGATACTGGAAGAACCAAGCAGATGACCTGCATCCACAAAACGTACTTTTAATCCGTCGCACACTTCGATGATATGCTGATACTCACACGGTACAAAATGTCCCAGAACCCCCATCGCATCATTCATATCATAGAGTGGCACGATCTCCGGCAGTCCGGCTCTCTTTGCCTTACGGTTTCTCCATTCTGCCTCAAACATCTGAATATGTGCACTGTCCTTTAACATGATCTCGCACAACTGATTCGTTGCTATGGTACAGAAGATCTGTCCCCGAAACCCATGATTGTAAAGTAACGGTAATAAACCGGAGTGATCGATATGTGCATGTGTCACAAACACATAATCAATATCAGAAGCATTGACCGGTATCTCCTGATTCACATAAAGATCTGCCCCCTGTTCCATACCACAATCCACTAAAATCCGCTTATCCCCAAAGCTGAGAAAATGGCAACTGCCTGTAACCTCATGTGCCGCGCCTAAAAACTCTAATAACATAAGCTGTCCCCTCCTATCTGTCCTGTTGCAGTCCATAGTCATCTGCATTTTTATAGTATATATTATACTATTTTTCAGACATTTTTACAATATTTTCTCACAATTTACACAAAAAGGATGTTTTTGAGGGGACACAGGGATTACTCTAATTTTACAATCTCTTTTTTTAAACGCACCATGATCTTTTTCTCCAATCTTGAAATATAAGACTGCGAGATTCCAAGCATATCTGCTACCTCTTTCTGTGTCTTTTCCTCGCCGTCTAAGGTATTTAACCCAAATCGAAGTTCTATGATCATTCGTTCCCTGCCGGAAAGTTTTTCAATCGCACCTTTTAACAGACGATGTTCCACATCCGTTTCAATATCACGGTAGATCACATCCTCATCAGTTCCTAAAATATCCGACAGCAGAAGTTCGTTTCCATCCCAATCCACATTTAACGGCTCATCTATCGAAACTTCCAGACGCGTCTTGCTGTTTCTCCTCAAATACATCAGGATCTCATTTTCGATACAGCGCGAAGCATAGGTCGCGAGCTTGATATTTTTATTCGGATTAAATGTGTTGATCGCCTTAATGAGCCCGATTGTTCCGATTGAGATCAGATCTTCGACCCCGACTCCGGTATTGTCAAATTTCTTTGCTATGTATACGACCAGACGTAAATTGTGTTCGATCAGACGCTTGCGGGCATGTTCTACGGCATCACACTCTCTGGGCGATAACGTTTCTTCCCCCTTTGCCTTCCCCAGAAGTCTGATACAGGAAGCCTCTTCTTCACTCTCTAACGGTGCCGGCAATATCTCCGCCCCTCCAATATAGTGCACTTCATTTTTTCCATGTACCAGCCATCTCGCAATGGAAAAACTCCGGATTTCCTGCCAGAATGTCTTCTTCTCCGGCATCTTGAATTTTATATACATACTTCATCACCTTTTTCATTTTTTTGACCAGACCTTCCATGGTAATCTTCTCCTTCGTTCTCCATTTCAGGTATTTTTTTCTGCAATGATTTTACGTGCAATTCTTTTGCATGTAAGACCTTTGCATGTAGGAGCAGATCATAGTCTGATCCCTCCAAAAACCCCTTTTCTCCAAGTCCGATCACCGCTTCTTTGATCACGCAGCGATTTTTCCCCTGTCCAAGTTCCATCTGCTCCACATCCATTGCCCATAGGAGACCACTCTGCTTTCCTAACGACTGATACGGGATCAATCGCATCTTATCCCGTCCAGGCTCCAATAGCTCTTTTGCCTTTCTTTCACTCATTACGCACACTGGTTTTCCGGTATAGGGATCGGTGAGTTGATTTCCACTGTCATAGTACGCCATAAGTTCCAGTTTCTTTCCCCGGTTTATGATCCGCACCGGAATCTTATTTTTTTCGTATGTCTGCACAGAAAGCAGAAACGAGAGGAATACAACCAGAAGGACCACGCCTCCCAAAAGCTGCAGTGCATAATTTTGAAAAAAAACGCTCTGTTCTATCAGCCACTCGGTAGCTCCTCCAAGAAACAATACCACGATGTATGTACTCAGCCACGCTTTCAAAAATTCCTGCCTGGAACGATAGCCAAAGCATCCCACCACCATTGCCGTGTTCAAAAGGAAATGTGTCACGATCTGGTAGACCATGATCTGATCGATCATAAGAAAAAAGATCAGCCCCACCAGCGAAGTGAAAAATGAGAATAAAAAAAGCCGGATCACACTTTTTCCTCTTTTTAATAACAAGTTGCTCCCCATTACGGCAATAAAGTCCATACAGAAATTCTGTAACAGAAAAACATCCACATAGAACACATATATTTTTCTCACCTCGCTTCCTTTTGTTATTATAATGATGCTATTCCTGTTATTTTGTCAGAATCGGGGGATTGGATTCAACTTAAAAAACTTAACATTGCCCGTCAGATTTTCTTGCAGTTGCTCGCTTTTCTGCTCTGTTCGCATAAAAAAAGCGGCTGAACGAAATTCGTTCAACCACTTTACTGTACTCTCATTATTTTCTTGAATTTTTGAGGAAATCCGGGATCTTAATGTCAACCGGCTGTACGGAACTCTCCGGCTGTTTTGGTTTCTGGATACCGGAAAATGATGGTGTCGTCTGCTGCATTGGCTGCTGATGTACCGGCTGCTGATGCGCCATCGCACCGAAACCAGTTGCTGTTGTTGTAGCTGTCCGGTTGATCGGAGCAGTCCCAACTGGTCTGGTAACAGAACCCATATTCTGATACTGCATCTTTGGCATGATCTTGCCCGGCTGTGCACCTGCAGACTCCTCGAGTCCGGTTGCGATTACCGTAACCGTTGCCTCATCTGTCATTGTCTCATCGTATTTTGCACCGAAAATGATATTGGCATTGTCACCAACCAAATCCTCTACATAGCTTGCTGCATCATTACCATCCATTAAAGAGATATCTCCGGAAATGTTAATGATAACGTGAGATGCACCATTAATGGTAGTCTCGAGCAATGGGCTGGCAACGGCAAGTTTTACAGCCTCGATCGCTTTGTCATCACCTTTGGCAGAACCGATACCGATATGTGCCATACCCTTGTCCTTCATAACAGTACATACATCCGCAAAGTCAAGGTTGATCAATGCAGGTAAGTTAATCAGGTCTGTGATACCCTGTACTGCCTGCTGTAATACTTCGTCTGCTTTCTTTAACGCATCCGGCATGGTTGTTCTGCGGTCTACGATCTCAAGCAGCTTGTCGTTTGGGATCACGATCAATGTATCTACACTGTCCTTTAATCGTTCGATTCCGGAAAGTGCGTTTAACATACGCTGTTTTGCCTCGAATTTAAAAGGCTTGGTCACAACACCAACGGTTAAGATACCCTGCTCTTTTGCGATCTTGGCTACAACCGGTGCTGCACCTGTTCCGGTACCGCCACCCATACCACAGGTAACAAATACCATGTCCGCGCCTTTTACAGCGGCTGAAAGCTCCTCTGCGCTCTCCTCTGCTGCCTTTTCACCGATCTCAGGCTGTGCACCCGCACCTAGTCCCTTGGTCAGCTTTTCGCCGATCTGGATCAGGGTCGGTGCCTTACACAGTGCTAACGCCTGTTTATCTGTATTTACTCCAATAAACTCTACTCCGCCAATATTTTCATCAATCATTCTATTTACAGCATTATTACCAGCTCCGCCAACACCGATGACGATAATCTTTGCACTGGTATCTGCTTCGTTTGTCATAATCTCCAGCAAGGTAGTTCCTCCTTCATTCTCTCCCTAATATTCCGTCAACCCTTTTTCCCCACTACAAACTCATATACTCTATAATATAATTTTTCTCTGAATTAATCAACTAATTTTTTGAATTTTTTTAGGAATCTGACCTGTCAAAAACAATATCTGTGGTATCTGGCGTCCATGTGTCTAAATGTAGTGTACCGGAAAGCCCTGATAACTGTGGTAAAATTGCCGATAAGCGGACCACTTTCTGTGCCAGATAATCCTCAGATCCCATTACCACTTCAATGGTTCCATAGGTCAGGGTCGGTCTTAATGTGCCATCATAATGGATCTCATCCGGTGACAGGTCATATTTTTTAAGCATCTGTGTCAGTGAAAGCAGTCTGCTTAGGATCTTGTCACTTTCTAATGGAAGTTTTTCGTACAGCACCACCGTATCACAGGTAATGCCTGTGATCTTTGGAACTCCCTCGATCACATCGGATGATGTCTCCACGACAAATCCATCTTTGTCAAAATACGCGTACTGCCCTAATGTATCAATATAAAAACTGCCGAGAATCCCTTTCTCATAAACGCTGATGCGTACCGTATGCGGATCATCGAGCGAGACCTCCATCGCATCCACAAATGGCACATCTCCCACATCCATAAACCGGTATTTTAAATCCACATACAGTGAGTTCCAGGAATACTCATCATCCAGCACCATCCGTTGTATCTGCTCAGAAGAATAGAGTTCATTTCCCTCTACCACAACATGTTCTACCGTAAACACATTAATTACAACAAATGCTCCGATTGCGATCAGCAGCAAGAGCACAAGAAACACCAGCAAACCGATCTTTCTGCGCCGCTTTCTGCGTCTTTGTTCTCTAATCATATCAGCTAACCTCTAATTTAATTCCCCTCGATACAGAAAGTGCTAACCCCATCTCCGCAAGCAGAATGGAAATCGACGTACCTCCATAACTTACAAACGGAAGTGCCACTCCGGTATTTGGAATGGAATTGGTCACAACCGCAATATTTAACAATACCTGTATGGAAATATGCGACAATATTCCCACAACAATCAAAGCTCCATACATATCTGCCGCATTATTGGCGATCACGACGAGACGCCAGATGATCAGAAGATACAGTAAGATCAGACAGACTGCTCCGAATAATCCCAGTTCTTCACAGATAACGGAAAAGATCATATCGTTTTGTGCCTCCGGGATAAATCCAAGCTTTTGCATACTCTCCCCGAGTCCTTTTCCAAACAGTCCGCCGGAACCAATGGCATAAAGTCCCTGCAATGTCTGATATCCTTTTTCATAATCCTCCGGATGCAGCCAGATCTGCACTCGTTCCGCACGATATGGCGCAATGACGATAAAAAGCGTGCCTGCCAGACCAACTGCCAGTGCCATTAAGATAAAGTGCGAATATTTGGGGCTTGCAACAAAAAGCATACAGACTGCAATACCAAGGATAATGATCGCGGTACTTAAGTTATTGTATGCTACCACACCTACGACTGGAATAATGATCACCATGATCTTTACCAGACTTTTAAATTCTCCCATTTTCTTTGGTGTCTTATAAATGATCGTTGCAAGAAAAATGATGACACCGATCTTTGCCAGCTCTGACGGCTGGAACTGGATCGGTCCGATCTTGATCCATCTCGACTGTCCGTTTGCCTCTTTACCGATAAAGATAACGGCGGTACAAAGCACAAGTGCCACAAAATATGCCAACGTGGAAAAACGCATCCAGATCTGGTACGGGATCCTTGACACCACGAGCATTGCTGCCAGTCCAAGCGCACTCGCATACATCTGACGTTTTACATAGTATGCCGAATCGTCAAAACGGATCGACCCATAATAAGAACTGGTACTATACAACATGATCAGTCCAAAGCAAAGTAAAAAAATGATCAAAAACAACAGACTGTAATCAAAGTATCGAATTGTTTTTTCTTTTTTCTGTCTTTCCGGTTTTCTTGCCACGCTCTAACCTCATTTCCAGAACTTATATATATATCATAGACTGCACACTTTGTGAGCAGATCTATTGTCATAAACTATGAGAAACGCGCTTTGCGAATCCTCGCTTTCCGCATAAATTACAGGTTTCTGACGTATTCCTTAAAGATACGTCCCCGCTCCTCATAATTTTTGAACATACCCCAGCTTGCACAGGCAGGAGATAACAGTACTGCATCTCCACTCTTTGCATACTTACAGCAGACATCGATTGCCTCCTCTAAGCTGTCGCACAGTTCAATCTGTGTAAATCCATGTTTTTTCGCACATTCTGCGATCTTCTCTCTGGTCTGTCCGATCAGTACCAGTTTCTTTACTTTTCCATCAAAACTCTCGATCCACTCATCATAGGTGGACTGTTTATCATAGCCGCCGCCGATCAGGTATGTCGGGCGGTTCATTGCCTGTATTCCCTTTATTGCAGCATCCGGGTTTGTTCCCTTGGAATCGTTGTAGAAACGGATCCCATTCCACTCTGTCACATACTCGATCCTGTGCTCTACTGCCTGGAATTTCTTTAGGGATTCGCGGATCTTATCAAGCGGTACGCCCATAGTAAGTGCCATACCGGTTGCAGCCATCGCGTTTTCGTAATTGTGCAGTCCTAGGATATTCAGCTCCTTTACATCGATCACTTTTTCGTTCTGACCATCCTTGGCGTAATAGATCGCACCATCCTCATAGAACAGTCCGTTTTCCAGTTTTCTTGCGCTACTGAAGTATAAAGGTGTGCAGTGTAAATTCTCTCCAAACTTCCTTAACTCTTCATCCTCATAATTCAGCACGCACACTTCGTCCCTGGTCTGATTTCTGGTAATGCTCTCTTTGGTCTTAATGTAACATTCCATCGTATGATGACGGTTCAGATGATCCGGCGTGATGTTTAAGATAGCGGTCACTTTCGGATGAAATTCATGGATCGTCTCTAACTGGAAACTGCTGATCTCTGCAACTGTCACTGTCTCATCTGTCGTATCTGCCGCAACGGAAGTATATGGAATCCCGATATTGCCGACTACCTTTACATCTGGAAAATAATTTGCCATGATCTCTCCGGTCAATGCTGTGGTCGTCGTCTTTCCATTGGTTCCTGTAATAGCAACAACCGCACCTTTTGTAAACTGATAGGCAAGCTCGATCTCTCCCCAGATTGGGATCTCTTTTTCTCTGATCTGCTCTACCATCGGCAGATCGGTCGGCACGCCAGGGCTTAATACTGCAAGATCGATCCGTTTGATATCTTCCTGTTTTAATGTTCCTAAAATGAATTCAACTTCTGCAAGTACAGGATTTTTCTCTTTTAATGCTGCAACATCCAGTTCCTGATTGCCATCAAATAAGATTACCCTGCTCCCATTTTTAAGTAACAGCTCAGCTGCTGCAATTCCACTGATCCCGGTTCCAACCACCAGTACTGTTTTTTTTGTCCAATCCATTGTTGTCATCTTACCCTCATTCCCTTTCCATTTCTTACATTGCAAGCAGTGCGATCATACATAAAAGTGCTGTTGTGATTGAAAACACTGCCACGACTCTTGTTTCAGACCATCCACCAAGCTCAAAATGATGATGGATCGGTGCCATTCTGAAAATTCGTTTTCCACCGGTTGCCTTAAAATAAGTTACCTGAATGATGACTGAAAGTACCTCTACCAGATAGATCAGTCCTACGATCAATATAAAAAGCGGCATCTGCATCATATACGCTGTCGAAACCACAAAGCCTCCAAGCGCAAGGGAACCGGTGTCTCCCATAAACACGCTGGCAGGATATACGTTAAACAGTAAAAAGCCAAGCAGCGCACCTACAACGGCACAGGTGATCGGTGCGATCCCCGCATTCGTGCCCACAGCCACAACGGAAAAGAACGTTGCAACCATTACCGTTACGCTTGATGCAAGACCGTCCAGTCCGTCTGTAAAGTTGGTTCCATTGACTGTTCCAACGACTGCAAAAAACAGTACCGGAACTGCAAGCCATCCCAGATCCAGATATTTTCCTCCGGAAAACGGGATCAGCATGGTAAGCGAAATCCCGGAATATTTTACCATATAAACGGCAAATACACCGGTTACAATGATCTGTAAGATCATTTTCTGCCATGCTAAAAGCCCATCAGAGCGGCGCAATACCACTTTGAGATAATCATCTAAAAATCCGATCACACCAAAGCCCACAGTCATAAATAAGACTGGTACGATCTTTGGATAATCTTTTACATAGAATAACGAAGTGATCACGATGGAGGCAAGGATCATAATGCCGCCCATGGTTGGCGTACCATTCTTTTTCAGATGGGATTCTAATTCCTTACGCTCTGTCTGACCCACTTTAAGTCTCCGCAGAAATGGGATCACGATCGGTCCAAGCAGTGCACTGATCGCAAATGCAATAATTACCGGTATTACAATTTCATATGTCATAATTAAACACCTCATGTACTTTTTCTAATTTCTCTAGTATACGTTATTTTTCAGGATTTATCAAGGTAAGGTAAAATGTTTTCCATAATTTCTTTTACCATCGGTGCCGCAATCTGCCCGCCATAATAGATCCCCTTGGGATTATTGATAATAAAAGCACTAACACCCTGGGATCATCCGCCGGCGCAAAACCAAGGAATGAGGAGATATACTTGTGATCACTTCTCGGAAGCGTCTGTGAAGTCGCAGTTTTTCCACCGATCCGGTACCCTTCTATCTTTGCTTTCTGTCCTCCCCCGTCTGACACAACTTTTTCCAGAAGATAACGCATTGTTTCGGATGTCTTTTCCTGACAGATTCCCTCTGTCGTATCATATTGCAGTGTCTCGATCAAATTACCATCATCATCGCGCACTTCCACACCAAAATGCGGTGTCACTCTCCTGCCCCCATTTATAATAGAAGAAACGGTCGTCACAAGCTGCATCGGTGTGATCTGGAACGACTGTCCAAACGATATGGTTGCAAGCTCCACAGGTCCGACATTTTCTTTTTTGTGCATGATTGTTGCCGCCTCTCCGGGCAGATCAACATTGGTCTTTGACATCAGTCCAAACTGCTTGAAATATTTGTAAAAATCATCCACGCCAATGCGCTCCCCCAGTTCGATAAAGACAGGGTTACAGGAATTCATGATCCCGGTCTCAAATGTCTCCGCTCCATGTCCTGTTGTCCTTGCACATCGTATTCTGCGGTCCTCCACCAGTTTATAACCCGGGCAGTAAAACTGATCTGTCAGTGACACAACGCCCTTCTCGAGTGCCGCTGTTGCCGTGATGATCTTAAAGGTTGATCCCGGTTCATAGGTATCGCTGATGCACTGGTTCCTCCACATCTGATTGAGCAGGGTCTGTTTTTCGTTTTCTGTGATATCTTCCATTCCATTGCCTGATAACGTAAATGGCTCATTCAGATTAAATTCCGGATAATTTACCATAGCAAGCAATTCCCCGTTTTCCGGCCGCATCACAATGACAGAAACATAATCTGCTTCCTTTTTGACATATGCTTTCTCCGCTGTCTGCTCACAATATTTCTGGATATTATAATCCATGGAGATATGAAGGTTATAGCCATTTACCGGCTCTAAGCGGCTTTCCCCGGCATTTTCGATCTCGATCCCCCTCGCATCGGTCAAAGTTAAGATCTTCCCGCTGCTTCCTTTCAGGTAATCGTCATATTTTACTTCTAACCCTAATATTCCCTGATTATCCCCTCCGGTAAACCCAAGCACCTTTGAGGCAAGCGTATCGTACGGATAATACCGCTTATAGTCTTCATCCACCTTTATGCCGGAAAGCCCATAGGCACGCAGCCGGTCTCCGGTCTCCTTGTCAACATTCGTTTTCACACGTTCAATGGAACTGATCTTTTCCACCCTTTTGCGTACTGTCTCCTCTGGCAGTTCCAGTTCCTTCACCAATGCTGCAATCACTTTCTCCGGCTCTTTGATCTGGCTGTGTATCACAGAGATCGTACAGACAGATTTATTGGTTGCAAGCACCGTTCCGGTCGCATCTATGATCTTTCCTCTTGCTGCCTTGATATCACGTTCTCTTTCATGCAGATTTTCCGCTTTCTGTCCATAATATTCTGAGCAGAAGACCATCAGATACACCAGCCTTCCGATCAGATACATCACGGCAAAAAAGATAGCAAGAAACATCACCATGATCTTTTTTCGATGATAGGTCTTAGTTCTGCAAAACGGGATCTCTTCCTGCATAGAAAAACCCCACAAAAGTTCTCAAGCTATTTTATTCTGACTTTTGTGAGGTTATGCTATCTGTTATTTTCTTATTCTGCTGGCTCACCTGCCGCTTCATCCGGCCCCGGATCTGTATTACCGGTTGCAATGCCATCTTCATTGTTTTCCGGCAGATCCTCTGTCGTATCCGGCACATCAAGGCTCTCTTCCAACGGTGTATTGGCAATATCTGTCGCTGCCGTCTGCTCTGCTTCCTCGCCTTTGATATCCCATCCGGCATGGATCCCTGTTACCTCTTCATCCCGGTAAATATTCATATAAGGAAGTACTTCCTCTAATATCTCACGCACAATGTTCTGTGCAAAAGTACTGTGGAACTGTTCCTCGGCATTTGGCTCATCCACAACGCAGTAGATCACAAGCTGTGGGTCCTCCACCGGAGCAAATCCAATGAAAGATACCAGATAATTGACGCCGTCACGTCCTGCTTTCTGTGCAGTTCCGGTCTTTCCTCCCATGGAATATCCATCGACTTTTGCGGTCGCACCGGTTCCTGAGGTTACGGTGGAATACATGTACTGTTTGAGTGCATCTCCGGTTGATTTTGAGATCGTCTCTCTCAAAAGGGTCGGCGATTTTTCCTCGATCGTGTTTCCGTTTTCATCTGTGATCCGTTTTACCACTCTCGGCTGATACAGATTGCCTCCGTTTACCAGTGAGCAGTATGCTGTTGCCAGCTGGATCATGGTCGTGTTAAAGTTCTGACCAAATGCGTTTGTGGCAAGGTCTACCGGTCCCATATTATCTGCATTAAAGATCAGGGTATTGGTTCTCGCCTCTCCCGGCAGATCGATATTGGTCCGCTGTCCAAACCCAAAGATCTGCTGATACTTGGTAAAATTATCTTTTCCAATCTTATAAGACATCTGCATCAAGGCATCATTGCAGGAATTCATCAGCGTCTGCTCCAATGTTTCCATTCCATGTCCGGAACGGTTGACACAGTGTATCGTATGTCCGCCCAGTTCTTCGTAACCGTCACAGTAATAGGTATCTGCCGTCGAGACCGTTCCGGTCTCAAGCCCGGCTGCCACCGTAAATGGTTTTGCTGTCGATCCCGGCTCATAGGTATAAGTCGTGCAAAAATTCTGCCAGATTTGATTCAGGGCATCCAGCTGTGCATCCTCATCCATGGAAGCAAGCTCTTCCTCAGTATAGTAGGCGGACAGATCTCTTGGATTGGATGCATCGTAATTCGGATAATTTGCCATCGCAAGTACATCCCCGTTATTCGGATCCATGATCAGAACACCGATATGGCTTGCCCCGGCATCTTTCTCTCTGTAATTTCCAGTATATGCCTCGTTAAATTCAGCGATCTTTTTTTCCACTACGGACTGGATATTGGCATCGATCGTAGTCACAACAGTGTTTCCGTTCTTGGCTGCTTTGATGGTTTTCTCAAAGTTGTTATCCGTATTCAGATAACCGTACTCTCTTCCATCCACTCCATTTAAAACATCATTATAATGCTGTTCAATCCCATTGATACCAAGGTTTCCGGAAGTTGTAAATCCTACCACCGAACTTGCCAGTGATCCATACGGATATTGTCTCTCATATTCTTTTTCAAACCAGACACCTTTAATGTCAGGATTTAACTGTTTTCCTTTTTCATCGGTCGCTTCCTGCATCTCAACAAACGGCTGTATCTCGTCATAAGATACCTTTTTCTTTAATACAATATAACGGCTGTCCTTCTTTTCCGTTGCATATCCGTACAGCTCTTCACTTGTGATATCCGGGAAACACTGCGTCAGAGCCGCGATCGTCGGAGCAATGTAATCCTCCTTGCTGGTCATAACATAACAATCCAGTACGACATTATAAACAGCGATACTGGTTGCCAGCACAGTTCCCTTGGAATCGACAATATCTCCCCTCTGATAAGGAATTGTCTGACTGTCATATTCCTGCTGGGACAATACGATCTTTTCGTATTTGTCTCCGCTCGTATGCTCGATATACATCAGTCTTCCGATCAGTCCAATGAGCAAAAGCGCAATGCAGCCGAACATAACGATCAGCTTTTTCTGCATGCGCTTTAAAAATTTTAACCACGGTTTTCTTTTTCGCTTTGCTGCCATGAATTACTCCTGTATCTTTATCTGCCCGGGATCTCGCTAAACTGGTTCATATAATCGTCGTCCCCTACAGAATAATAGACAATCTGTGACTCTTTTGCATAAGACATTCCCAGATCATTCATTGCACGGTTTCTTACTTCATCCAGATCAATGGAATTGTTGATCCTTTTGTATGCCTCGTCATTGTCTGCCTTTAAATCTGCGATCTGACTCTCGATCGCTGCGATCTTTTTCATTCTTGCTGTCATATCAGACTGCACTTTGATATAACTTCCTGCAAAAACGCCAAATACAATAACTGCCATGGTAAGGAACACCACATATCTGCGGCTCATCCTAAGGGCACGTTCCTGGTTACGTCTTGCGATCCGCTTCTTTCTTCTTAGTTCTTCTTCTCTCTCCCGCTCGATGCGCTCTGCACGTCTTGCTCTGTAATCCGGTGCTGCTTCCATCCGGCGAACCGTATTTCCATCTACATAATACTGTTGTCTCTGCTGTTTCTGTCTTACCGTCTCATTTTTCATAATCTTCCTCGTTTCTGTCAGTCCTGTTTCTACTGACATTTTTCAAATACTCTTAATTTCGCGCTTTTGGATCTTGAATTTTCTTCCAATTCCTTTTCAGATGGTAAAATCGGTTTTCTTGTAATGACCTTTCCTTTGGAAACTTTTCCGCACACACATACCGGAAAATCACTTGGACAGGTACAAGGGTTCTCGTTCCGTTTGAAATTCACCTTTACGATACGGTCTTCTAATGAATGAAATGTGATGATGCAGATCCTTCCCCCTGGATTTAACAGATCGATCATCTCATCCAAATGTTCCTGTAATACATCAAGCTCATGGTTTAACTCGATCCGGATTGCCTGGAAGGTACGTTTTGCCGGATGTCCGCCAGTTGCCTGTACTTTCATCGGGATGGATGCCCGGATGATCTCGGTCAGTTCTCCTGCCGTCTCGATCGGTTTTTTCTGACGCTCCATCACAATGTGTTTTGCAATATTTTTTGCGAATTTATCTTCCCCGTAATCACGGATAATGCGGTACAATTCCATCTCACTGTATCCGTTTACGATGTCTTTTGCTGTCTGTGTCTGCCTGTCATCCATGCGCATGTCAAGTGGTGCATCCGGATCCCGGTAAGTAAAGCCTCTCTCTAGTGTATCCAGCTGAAAAGAGGAAACTCCAAGGTCTAATACGATACCATCCACTCCTGTGACACCGATGGCGTTCAGCTCTTCTTTCATATTTGCGTAATTACTCCGAATGATCGTAACCTGTTCCTTATATGGAGCAAGTCTCTCACTCGCTGCCCGGATCGCATCTGCATCCTGATCGATCCCGATCAGCCTGCCCTGTTTTGACAGATGCTTTAATACTTCACTTGCATGTCCGGCTCCGCCAAGTGTTCCGTCCACATAAATTCCGTCCGGTCTGATATTTAATTGTTCGATCGTTTCTGCCAACAAAACGGAATAATGTTTAAACTCCACTCCACTCACCTCTAAATGCTAAATCCTAACTCTGCCATATGTTCTGCGATCTCGTCCATTTCATCTTCATCATAGGTATTCTCCAGCCATCTGGACTTGTCCCAAATCTCTACCCTGCTTAGGACTCCGACTAATACAACGTCTTTTTCCAGTGCCGCATACTCACGTAATACCGGTGGAAGAAGGATCCTTCCCTGCTTGTCCAGCTCTACAGCGGCTGCACCTGCAAAGAAAAAACGGGAGAATTTTCTTGCATCCTTGGACGTCATGGAAATATTGCGGAACTTCTCTTCAATATTCTGCCACTCATCGGTAGGATACACAAACAGGCATCCATCCAGCCCCTTTGTAACTACAAATTCATTGCCTAACTGTTCTCTGAATTTGGATGGGACGATCAGCCTGCCTTTCGGGTCCACTGTGTGATTGTATTCTCCCATAAACATAATACAAACACCTGCCTTCTCATGGAACTCATCATTCCATCAGGTTGGGATCTGTTCACCACTTTGAACCATTTCCCACCACTTTCCTCCACTTTTATGTCTATCTTAACCCATTCTTAAGAAAAAAGCAATATTTTCATTGGAATTTCAATATTTTTTCGTACTTTGTTACTAATTTGTTGCAAACCGTTAATAGCTAAAAACTTTTAAGAGCCACCTTTTAACGCCATTTTTTAAGAAGCCGGAGCATTTCTGCCCCGGCTCTCTCGTCATCTAATATAAGGTTTTCCATCCACTCCAACCGCAAGGCATGCGATCGTTGCATCCAACTTGAACCAGACGGATCCATCATCAAAGGTCTTTACCTCGACCGGACAGATGATCTTCAAGGATAATTTGTACCAAAATAAAAGAGGAAGCATTATGCCCCTCTTAAAATCCAAGTTTTTTTGTATATTCATCAACAGCCTTTAATTGTTCCTCATATGGAAGTTTCAAAATTCTTTCACGTACCTCTTTTGGTATCGCTTTTAGAAATCTATCCGCTTCCTTCTCCATTATCATCCGATCATCAATAATATAATCTTCCATATTTTTCATTATCCTAAATATCAAACCCATAATCTTACATCGCTGAACACGTCATAACAAGCGTTTCTGTATAGCCTCTCAGCATGTCCTTATCCTTTTCTGAGGCATCCGACTCAAAGAATGCCCTTACATCTTCTCTTAGCTGTAACCATTCTTCCTTGCTTTTCTTCCCCGACATTATGCGTTCACGAAGTTTTTCAGCTTCAGTCCATTTTTCCGGGTGCCTGTACCAATCATTTTTCTCTCGCACTATTCTCATAAATTCTTCATATGTCATTTTTCTCTTCATCAACCTTTTTGTTTCATAAAATCCAAGTACTCAGCCTGTGCCTGTTCTCTATTCATTCCGTTATATATAACCTCTAAATATCAAGTCTGTAGTCTCTGTACTTTCTCGATTGATTTTATCTCACTCTGGTAAAATTAAATTCAATCAATGCCCCATCGCATTCAATCGTAATACCTGTTTCCTGTCGTTCTTCGTCTGAACGTTCTTCCTCATCCGTGACTTCCTGTGCCATTCCCACAAAAACATTATTGTCGACATCTATGATTTTCACTTTTTCTCCATATTCATATTTCCACAAGTTAATCATAAACTGCCTTCTATTCTGTCATATATTAATTGTAACTTTCTCCCAACTGTACTTGGTTCATCATCATGCTCCAAAATATCCTCAATAATGAGATTATCTATAATTTCAAGAATATCTGTTGCATTTTGGTCATGCATCAACTCCCATATATTAGGAATATACCTCCCCAATACTTGAACATCTTTTTTCTCAATAAACATATTTATCTCTTCCTCTATGATGTGGATTTACTTGGATCAGAGTTTTTGTAACCAGGTTGATTTAATGAACTTTTCCTTTCTGCTAACCGATCATCCTCTTTCGTGGCACTAAAAAAGGACATACCGTTATGGTACATCCTCTTGGTAGTCAACCGGGATTGAACCGATGCCTTGTCTATCAACCTGTTCTGCCAGCCTAAACTATCTTCTACCTTATGTAAGTTACCCGGAATTGCACCAGGCTCTCCTCTATGCGGTATTCTCTTCTGTGAACTATAGCCTTGCATTTTAAATATACCATATCCCGTTTATAATCTCAAACAAAAAAACTTTACTCTCCCTCTCATCCTGGATTCTCGGAAACGTGACGAGGATACCACGTCACGAATTGCCGCAAACCCTTGATTTTTCTGATTTTTTGCCACTTTTTACTTGACGTTTTCATCGTCATGTTTTATAATATTAACACAAACATGACGAGGTGA